>JASLIH010000391.1 GCA_030152105.1 Actinomycetes bacterium | reverse complement strand
GCCCAGCCAGTAGTTCCAGATCCGGGCCGTCTGCGGCACGTTGGTATTGATCTCGGGCGGCAGCTCGTCGCTGGTCATGGACATCCTGTCGGTCACGGGATACCCCTCCTGGTCAGCGTGCGTGGCCGCGGCAGTCCCACAGCTAGACTCTCGCCAGCGACGCAGCCATGTCAACGACGGGCGGTTCGCGGCCGACCGGCGTCAGCGCCGTAGTTACCGCACGGGCATCGACCGGTGGAAGTCGTTCCCGGGGTCGTAGCTGTAGCTATCTTCCGCATCGACGCGTAGGAACATAAGGGCGCTCTGCGCCCCGCGCTGATCCCGGTTGATGTCCTGATAAATATCGCCGGACGTTCAGCCTTGACCTGCGTTTTTCCTGCTCAGCGCAGCGCTCAATCGGGTGTAGACAACTGCTACCGGGACCAGGCGGTGACCAACGCGAGGCAGCTCGCAGACCTGCTGAGCAGCGCAGATGCCTCTGTCGTCAGTCCGAGCGATTGAAGCATAGCGCTCCGCGACGCTGCTCGGACGAAACCTGTCTCCGTGGCATATGGCTTGGCTGACGCGGCTTAACGATATTCCTGAAGCCACCAGATCGGAGATACCCAGCCCAGACACGATCGGTCCAGGCGATGACGGGGTGGAGGTGATCGAGGCATAGGGGATGGGCCGGGTCACCCGGCCCATCCCCTATGCTGTATTCGGTTCGGCCCCTATGCGCTGCCGGCGGCCAGCGCGTCGACCAGACCCTTGCCATAGAAGTTGGTGTGGCCCGGCCCGCCGGTGCAGGTCTGCACGCCCAGCGCCCCAGAGAGCGGGTCCATCTCCGCCGCCGTGGGGCAGTCCTTTGGCATGGCGGTGTTCTGCAGGGTGGCCTGGACCGCGCCCACCGGCATGTTCGGATGGGCGGCGCGGATCAGGGCCGCGACCCCGGCCGCATGCGGCGACGCCATCGAGGTCCCCTGCACCCACGCGTACACGGCGCCGCTGGCATCCTGGACATCACGTCCAGCGATGTTGATCGGCGGGCCGGTCGAGGACCAGGCGGCGAGCACCCGCCCGAACGGGTTGGGGGCCTGGCCCGAGGAGCCGCCGGGTGCGGTCACGTCGGTGACCCCGGCGCCGTAGCTCGAGTAGAACGACAGTTCCCCGGACGGCCCGACTGCGGTCACGCCCACCACGCCCGGCAGCTCGTTCGGGAGCACCACGCAGTTGTTGCCCACCGCGCGGGTCAGTTCCGAACCAGGCGGGAAGTCGGGGCTGATCGTGTCGGTCACCGGATGGGCCAGGTCGATGGCCTCGTTGCCCTGGGCCGCCACCATCACCACGCCCTGCTGCTGGGCGTAGCGGCTTGCCCGGCTGATGGCTGTCACGATGGCCCGCTGGTCGGCGTCGTTCTTGCAGTTGAAGAGCCACGGGTCGGCGAAGAACGACATGTTGACCACGTCGAGGTGGTGGTCGCCGGCGTAGATCATCGCGTCGACGACTTCCTGGGTGAAGAAGAAGCCCGCCGCGTTGCCGGCCTTGAGCGCCACGATGGTCGCCTCAGGGGCAACGCCGGCGGTCCCGACCCCATTGATCGGGGACGCCGCCTCGCTGGCGGTGTGGGTGCCGTGTCCGTTCAGGTCCTGGACCGCGGCCTTGTTCGAGCAGTTCCCGTTGGCCACCTCCGCCGGGTCGGCGTTGGGGTTGGCCGAGGTGATGAACGAACACGACAGGGCGACGTTGAGGTTCGGCGCGATGTCGGGGTGGGTGAGGTCGATCCCGGTGTCCATGACGCCGATCGTGGCTCCCGCCCCCCGGTTCACCGCATAGGACTGACCAGGGGAGGCGTTGATCAGGCGATCGTCCCACTCACATGCCGACAGCGGCTCGGGCCCGACATTCACCGACACGCCGTAGAAGGCGGCGCAGTTGGCGGCCTGGGTCGCGGCTGGCACGTAGGTGACCGAGGCGGTCGCCTTCGCGCCCAGATGCCAGGACGCGTCGTTGGCAGCGGCGTCGACCGCGCCGGACTTGCGGATGCTCGACAGGAACGACGGGTTCGTCGAGGACACCTGGGCGATCCCAAGCTTGTTCACCTTGCGAACCTGGCCCCCCGCCTGCTCCACGGCCTTCAGGCCCGCCTGGGTGTTGCCCTTCAGCACGACCACATAGGTCGTGTCCGCCTGGGCGGCGCTCGCACCGGCCACCGGTAGCACTAGGTATGCGAGCAGCAGTCCGGCCACGCCGACCAGAAGCCACCCTCGTCTGCGATGTCGCAACATGCCTACCCCCTTCCTGCCCGCCCACGATGGCGAACACGGACATGCCTACGCTTCAACGCATACGCGGTCAAGTCGGAAGGAGATCCAAAATCGCAGAAGGTCGGTAGATAAGCGACTCCAGGGGTACGCGGACGATGGATCTACCCCACCGCATCCGGCGCGCCACCGCACTGCCGGTGACCCACAGCAGCGGCCGGTCGGCCCCTCGTTCTGACGGCCGATGGCCGCCGGGATGCCAGAGCCTCGGTCAAGCACGATCGAGGCGGGCGGCTGAACTCGTTGGCTGGGTGGTGCCGCCTTCGGCGGCAGCCCGTTCCGGCAGCCAACGGGCCCGGCCGCCCATCGCGATGATCGTGGGGATCATGTCCTCCTGGCACACGAGCCGCGGCTCTGCGTGACCGATCGATGTCCGGATAACTCTCGCCGGACGGTGGTATATGACCTGCATCTTCCCTGGTCAGCACAGCGCTGAGTGACCTTTAGACAACTGTTTCCGAGATCAGGCGGTGACCAACGCCGCGCCGCTGGCGGACCTGCTGAGCAGGGCAGATGTCCCGGTGGTGAGCCCGAGTGGTGAAGCACAGCGCTCCTATGGCCCGAGGTTGAGGGGTCAAGAGACCGACAGGGTCCTGCGCCCCGAGACAGATGCCGGTGCGGTTGCAGGCCGGCCTACGAAGCGATTGGCGGCGCGACGAATCCGCCGACGTGGCGCTCGATGTGCGGACGGCGTAGCTGACTTCGGGGCTTCGCGCTGTCACGATTGCCGGTATGCCAGGAGGCGACGTCATCGGGCGCGAGCCGGAGCTCGGCTTGGTGTCTGCGTTCCTCGACCGTTCCGTCGAACGACCAGCCGGATTCGTGATCGAGGGCGAGCCGGGGATCGGGAAGTCGACGCTCTGGCTCGCGGGGGTCGCAGCCGCACGCGAGCGAGGCTTGCGCGTGGTTTTGTCGCGACCGGCGGAGGCCGAGCGGGGCCTCACTCACGTCGGGCTGGGCGACCTGTTCGAGGACACCCTCGCGGACGTCGCCCCTTTGCTCTCGACGCCGAGGCGCCGTGCGCTCGAGGTTGCGCTCCTCCGCGAGGAGGCGGCAAAGGATCCTGTTGATCACCGCGCGCTCGGCGTGGCCGTACGCGACGTGCTGCACCTGCTCAGCGAGCGGACGCCGATTCTGCTTGCAGTCGACGACGTCCAGTGGCTCGACCCATCCTCGTCGAGCGCGCTCGCGTTCGCACTGCGAAGACTTGCCGCCAGTTCGGTTCTCGTGCTGCTCGCCCGACGGCTCGCCGATGGCGCCGAGCGGTCGGGGCTGGAGCAGGCGCTGGATGCGGAGCGCGTCCAGCGGCTGCGGGTGGGACCGCTCAGCGTCGGCGCGCTCCATCGGCTCCTGCACGACCGCTTCGGGAGGTCCTTCGCCCGCCAGACACTGCTGCGCATCCACGAGCGGTCGGGCGGTAATCCATTCTTTGCGTTGGAGCTGGCACGCGTTCTCGACGCGGACATCGACCCGCTGGGGCCGCTCCCGGTTCCGGAGACGCTGGACGAGCTCGTCCGCGCGAGGCTCGCCGGGCTTCCCGCGGCGTCGCGCGACGCGCTCGCGTTGGCCTCGGCACTCGGGACGGCGTCGGCGTCGCTCCTGGAGCGGGCGGGGGTTGCGGCCGACGCGCTCGCGCCGGCGGCCGACGCCCACGTGATCGAGCGCGAGAACGGCTCGATTCGCTTCACCCACCCACTGTTGTCGTCGGTTCTCTACGGCGACCTGGGAGAGCGGCGCCGGAGCGTTCACCGACGAATTGCGGCGATCGTCGACGACCCGGTTGCCCGCGCCCGCCACCTCGCGCTCGCGGCAGACGCGCCGGACGCCGAGGTCGCCGCCGTGCTCGACGCCGCCGCGACGCGCGCGCTTGAGTGCGGGCTATCGGCGGTCGCTGCCGAGCTCGCCGAGCAGGCGGTCCGGCTGACGCCGTCGGAGGCATGCGACAAGCGCCGTGGTCGAGCCCTGGCCGCAGCTCGTGCGCATCGGGCCGCCGGAGAATGGACGCGCGCCCGCACGATCCTCACGGACCTGCTGGCAGAGGGCGACATCGGTCCGCTGCGCGCCGAGGCTCTCGCCCTCCTCGCCGAGTTCGAGGGTCTCGACCGGGCGGTCGCGCTGCTCGAGGAGGCCCTGCGCGAGTCCCAATCGAGGCCGACGCTGCAGGCGCGCATCCAGTGCCAGCTCGCGTGGGCGACCCGCTTCAGGAAGGGCTTCGCCGGAGCGCTCGAGCACGCCCGTGCAGCGCTCGAGCTCGCCGACGAGCTCGACGACGACGCGCTCCGGGTCGAGGCGCTCGCCATCCTCACCTTCCTCGGCTGCGCTGTCGGCGATCCCGAGGCGCCGGCGCACGCGGCACGGGCACATGACCTTGCCACCGCCATCGGCGACCCGGTGCTACTCGCCAAGGCGAACGCTGCGATCGTGGACGTGCTCGACGTGCGTAGGAGCGTCGAGGAGGCGCGTGCGCTCCTTGAGCGCAGGTACGAGGAATGGCATGAGCGCGACGAGTTGTTGGCCGCGGACGCGCTGTCCCGGCTTGCCTATGTCGAACTGTGGGGCAACCGCTGGCAGCTCGCGGCCGAGTATGCCGATCGCGCATACGAGCTCAACGTCCAGTACGGGCTCGAGGTGCCCTGGATCCATCTGCCGATCGCGGTGATCGCCGCCCATCGTGGCCAGCTCGAGTTCGCCCGCGCCCACTCGGAGCGATCCCTGCAACTCGGAGAGGAGCAGATCGGGCTGCACACGCCCGTGCACCTGGGAACGCTGGGTATCGTGGCCCTTCACGATGGAGACCCGCACGCGGCCCTCGACTGGTTCGGCAGGTCAGAGGCGACGACCACCAAGCTCGGCTGGGGCGAGGCGGGCAAACGTTGGTGGGTGCCCGACCACGTCGAGGCGCTGCTCGTGCTCGATCGGCCGGACGACGCCGAGCGTGTCCTCGACGCGTGGGAGGCGGATGCGCGACGACTCGAACGCGACTGGGTGCTCGCGCACGGGAGCCGCTGCCGCGGTCTCCTGGCGGCCGCGCGGGGAGACGTGTCCGAGGCCGCTTCGCTTCTCGAGGACGCCGTCACGCGACATGAGACGGTCGGCGATGCCTTCGGACGGGCCCGCGCGCTGCTCGCGCTCGGCGTGGTCCGCCGGCGCGAGCGTCAGAAGCTCGCCGCCCGCGACGCGATCGCCGCGGCGCTCGGCGAGTTCGAGCGGCTCGGCGCGGCGACCTGGATCGAGAAGGCTCGCGGGGAGGTCGGCCGGATCGGTGGGCGCACCCGCGAGGAAGGCCTGACAGCCGCGGAGCGCCGCGTCGCCGCGCTCGTGGCCGAGGGTGGGACGAACAAGGAGGTCGCCGCCGCGCTGCTCCTCGGCGAGCGGACGGTGGAGACGCACCTGTCCCACGTGTACGCCAAGCTCGGCGTGCGCTCGCGGGCCGAGCTCGCGCGGAGGTTTCGGCCGGACGAGCAAAGCTCAGGGGAACTCACGATTTCAAGCTGAGCACGGCCGCCTACCGTCGGTCGGGTGCCGAGCTACCTCGTCGAGACGTTCCTCCCTGATCGCTCAGCGGGCGGGGCTCGAGCCGCTCCGTGTTCATCGAGCGATCCCGTCAGCAGAGGAGACACAGTGAAATCGAGATTGGCCCTTCTCGTCGTTCTCCTAGGGGCGGTCTCGTTCGTCGGCGCCGGGCCCGGTGTCGGCGCACCGCCGCAGCGGCAGTGCGCGCCCGCCGCCGAGTATCCTGCCGCGACGACACCGATCGCCTTCTGGAGCACCGAGGCCCGGTGCGCGATCGTCCCGGCCGGCCCTGGCGGCATCTTCGGTCTGGAGAACTTCGGCAACAAGTTCCCCGGCGAGGCGGCCGTGTACATGGGCATCGTCCACGTCGCGATGTATGACGCCGCGGTGGCCCTCGAAGGCGGCTACCGGCCATATGTGCCCACGCCCGCCGCGCCGGCCAACACCTCTCCCGAGGCCGCGATCGCGACCGCAGCGTACGACACGCTCACCGGCCTGCAGCCGCAGCTTGGCGCCGACCAGACCATCCTTGACGACGACTACGCCGCCTATCTGGCTGCTATCCCAGACGGTACGGCTTTGGAGCGTGCGGCCAAGCAGCATGGGATCGGGATCGGTGAGCAGGTCGCGCAGGGGATACTCGCGCTGCGCGCGAACGACGGGCGGGAGCGCAACCCCGTGCTCGCAGACCTCGACCCGCCCGCGCCCGGTCCCGGCGTCTGGCAACCCGCACCCGGGGCGGTGCTCGGCCTTCGCCTGCCCGGAATCAAGCCGCTTGCGCTCACAAGCGCGTCGCAACTCCGGCTCGACGGCCCGACTCCCCTGACCAGCCGGGCGTACGCGGAGGACTTTCACCAGGTCAAGGAGCTCGGTCGCCTCGACAGCACCGCCAGGACGCCGGAGCAGACGAGCCAGGCCCTCTTCTGGACCGACCATGACGTCAGGCAGTGGAACGACGGCATGCTCCGCCTCGCCGGCGCGCGCAGGCTCGACCTCGCGCAGACGGCGCGGATGCTGGCGATGGCACACGTGGCCGGGGGCGATGCGATGATCGCCTGCTTCGACACCAAGTATCACTACTGGTTCTGGCGGCCCTACCAGGCGATTCCGCTGGCGGACACCGACGGCAACCCGAAGACGGTGCCCGACCCGAGCTGGACGCCGCTCGGCACGACACCGAACTTCCCCGAGTACCCCTCGGCGCACGCCTGCCACAGCACCGCCGTCGTCAAGGCCCTCGACGCGTTCTTCGCCACCGACAAGATCCCCTTCACCCTCGACAGCCGCGTCACCCACACGACCCGGGAGTACAAGCGACTCCACAACATCGTCAAGGAGGTCGACCGGGCGCGTGTTCTTGTCGGCTTCCACTTCCGCGACTCCGACCTGCAAGGTTCGTGGCTCGGGGGCAAGGTCGGCCGCTACGTCACCCACCACTACTTCCAGCCGATCCGCTGAGGCGCTTGACTTGATCGGGAGGCGGTCTGACGGGTCGCCTCCCGCCGTAGCGGCGCTGGCCAGGCAGAGTTCACCGGTGCTGGTGAGCTGGTCACATGCCGGCCGGCACCGCTCAGAGGCGGCCTTTGCCGCCCTGGCCGGCACGAACCCGATCCCAGCTTCCTCCGGGCAGGTGGTCCGGCATCGGCTGAACCGCTCGGGTGACCGCCAGCTCAACCGAGCCCTGTACACCATCGTGCTGGCGCGGCTGCGAGATGATGCGGGCACCCGCGCGTATGCCGCCCGCCGGCGAGCCGAGGGCAAGAGCGTCCGCGAGATCCGGCGGTGCTTGAAGCGGGTAATTGCCGGCAGCTGTTCAAGCTGCTGGAACGTTATGACCGTTCGACGGTGGAGCTGCTGCAGGTCAGCTGAACACGTCGGGCTGGATCGCACACCACCGGGCGAGGCGGCGGATCAGCCGTCCACAGGCGAACCGACGCGAAAAGGCCGGGCAGGGCCGCAACGGCCGGCGGTGAAGATCCGAGGCTTACTTGGAGCCGTCATCATGTCGCGGATCCTGCGCCGTAACGATCTCGGGACGGTATCGCCCGACTATGGCAGCCGTGGACCGTCTGCAACTCTTGCGCCGATGACCCAGACAGCAACCAGCAACCGACCAACCAGCCACCACCGCCGGCGGAACCGCCAGCAGCGCCACCAGGCAGTGAGCCGGTGGGAGCCGGCCGGGCGGCCGCGGCTGGCCTGGTGGCTGTGCGCCAGCTCGCTGCTGCTGATGGCGGCCGGCCTGGTGCTGCTAGTTCTCAGCCGCCACGCGCAGTTCCCACCGTCCATGGACCCCTGGGACGAGCAGGCGCTGGTGATTCTGCAGTTTCTCGGTGCCCCCATCCTGGGTGGTCTCATCGCCGCCCGCCGCCCGGCCAACGTCTACGGCTGGCTGTGGTGCGTGATCGGCCTGGGCGTCGGGCTGGACGCCTTCGCCCGTGGCTATGCCACCTATGGGCTCCTCGTCCGCCATGGCGCCCTGCCGGGCGCCATGGCGGCCGCTTGGGCCACCAACTTCACCTGGATCCTCGGCCTGGGCCTGCTCCCGCTGGTCCTGCTGCTGTTCCCCGACGGCCGCCTGCCCAGCCGCCGCTGGCGGCCGCTGGCCTGGCTGATCCTGGCCTTGGCGGTCGCGTTGCCGCTGGAGGGCGCCCTCAGCCCAGAGTCGCTCCAGCCGTTCCTGGCGAACCCGATCGGGGTCACCGGTGGGGCGCTAGGCTGGCTGGTCCAGGCCTTCGGCCAGGTCGGCTTCCCGCTGTTCCTGGCTACCCTGCCCGCCGCCGCCCTGGCCCTGGCGCTGCGGTTCCGCCGCGCCCGCGGGGTCGAGCGCCAGCAGCTCAAATGGTTCGCCGCCGCCGGACTGGTCCTGGTCGCAGTCCCGATCGCCGACACCATCAGCCCCTTCGGGTTCGACTCCAACCGCCTGATCGAGCTGCTCAGCACCTGGCCGCTGTATGTCGGTATCGGGATCGCGATCCTGCGTTATCGCCTGTACGACATCGACCGGCTGCTGAACCGGACCCTGGTCTACGGGCTGCTCAGCCTCATCCTGGGCCTCGGCTACAGCGCCGCCGTACTGGTGGCCGGGCAGCTGTCCGGTGGCCTGGGCGACCAGCCGCCGAGCTGGGCGATCGCCGCCGCCACCCTGGCCACCGCGGCCCTGTTCCAGCCCGCCCGACGCCGCATCCAGACCACGGTCGACCGCCGGTTCAACCGCCGTCGCTACGACGCCGCGGCCACCATCGAGGCGTTCGCCACCCGCCTGCGCCAGCAGCTCGACCTCGACGCCCTGACCACCCAGCTGCTGGCGGTGGTCGACCAGACCATGGAGCCAACCCGGACATCGCTGTGGCTGCGACGGCCACCGCAGCCTCCTGAACGCACGGCGCTGACCTCGCCACCCACAGCTCCCATCGCAGGAGGCGACCCCCCGCCCCCTTGACAGCACATAGCAGCCTCCACAGCGATGACGCGGTGACCAACGCCAGGCAGCTCGCGA
Organism: Actinomycetes bacterium; assembly: GCA_030152105.1. The sequence goes on along the minus strand of JASLIH010000391.1, from coordinate 1,744 downwards.
CCCTCTTGAGCAGTGCAGATGTTTCGGTGGCGCCTCGCCCGGTCAGGCCGTCTCCTGGGCGGCAGCCAGCACCTCCTGGATGACCGCGGCGACGTCCTGGTCGGTGGTGCGGTGGTTGACGATGCAGGCCCGCAGCGCGAACCGGCCACCCAACGTCGCGTTGGAGAGCAAGACCCGTCCGCGACGGACGACCCGCTGCAGGATCTGCTGGTTGCGCTCGTCCAGCGTCGCCGCTGAGCCACCGGTCCAGCGGAAACACACCGCGCTGAGCTCGACCGGCGCCAGCAGCTCCAGCGACGGCTCGGCCTCGATCAGCTCCGCCAGCAGCTGGCCATGGCGCAGGTCGTTGCCGATCGCCTGGCGGAACTGGCCAAGGCCGTGGTAGCGCAGCGACAGCCACAGCTTCAGCGCCCGAAACCGGCGCGACAGCTCGATCGACTCTTCGAAGAACGCGAACCCCTCCACCGGGTCCACGCTCAGGCTCTTGGCGTAGTCGCCGGTGTAGGCAAAGCTCTGCCGGGCGATCTCGGCGTCGCGGTACAGCAGCGCGCTACAGTCCAGCGGCTGGTACAGCCACTTGTGCGCATCCACCGACAGCGAGTCGGCCAGCGCCAGCCCCGCCAGCCGCTCGGGCACAGCCAGGGCGGCCAGGGCGCCGTAGGCGCCGTCGACATGCAGCCACAGGTCGTTGGCGTGGGCGATGGCGGCAACCTCGGCCAGCGGGTCGATGGCCCCGGTGGTCACCGTCCCGGCCGAGGCCACCACCGCGATCGCCCGCCGGCCCGCCCGCCGGTCCTCGGCGATGGCCGCCTCAAGGGCGTCGGGGCGCATCCGGAAGTGGTCGTCCACTGCGACCAGGCGCAGATTGGCCCGCCCCAGGCCCAGCAGGGCCAGGGCCTTGGGCACCGACATGTGGACTTCCTGAGAGGCATAGACCACACCTGGCTGGGCGCCCTGCTCGTTCGCCGGCGCCTTGGCTTCCCGCGCCATGGCCAGGCCCATCAGGTTGGCCGCTGACCCGCCGCTGGTCAGGCTGCCCGCAAAACCGCCACAGCCAACCGCCTGGGCCAGCCAGCCGACCACGGTGCGCTCGATCGCCACCGCGGCCGGCGCCGACCGCCAGGCGGTGACGTTCTGGTTGAGCACCGAGGCGTACAGGTCACCGAGCGCGCCGACCGGCTCCCCCGAGCCGACCACGTAGGCGAACAGGCGCCCGTTGCCCGCCCGGGCATGCTCGGCGACCGCCGCGAGCTCGTCCAAGGCCGCCACGCCCATGCCCTCCTCTGGCGCTGGCCGCTCAAACACCGCAGCCGTGGCCGGCCCCGAGGTCGGCGGGAAGATGGGAGAGCCCTCCAGAGCGGCAAGGAAGTCGGTCGCGGCGTCGCTGACCCGATCCGCCAGCCTGCGGAACTCCTCTGGGGGGAGCTGCAGCGGAAGCATAGCGGCGATCCTAGCGCGCCGGATCGGCCGCCATGAGGGGCGCTGCAGGGTCGGCGACAACCGGAGTGCCGAGCGTTGGCCCGGGCATGCTGATCTTCCCGACATGGCTGAAGAGCACGAAGGTAGGAAACGCCCTCTTATCGCGTCTTGGGTGTGGGGTTGATTGGTCATGAGACCGATAGGCCAGCGTGCCGCAGCATGCGGCGGCAGTAGCATCGAGCTCGGGTCTCGAAGCGAAGGGAGCGACTGTGCGACACGAGGATGTCGTCGAGGTGCTGAACCAACCGCTGGCGCGGGAGCTGCT
>JASLIH010000324.1 GCA_030152105.1 Actinomycetes bacterium | reverse complement strand
CGCGTCCGATTCGTGGAAGTGGACATCGCGGCCGGCGACGATCGTCCCGGTCAGGTGCACGCTGTCGCCGACGGCGCCGCTGTCGACGACGCGGGTCGCCCCGGGGCCGGATCGCTCGCCGTCGTCGTCGCGGGTGCCGTTCACGGCGCTCGCCCCGGTGACCCATGCAAGACAGTCGGCTCCATCAGCTAGGCCCTCCCAAACTAAGCTGATCGTTCAATGATGACAGGCTACGTTGAAACGATCAGCCTGTTTCTTCGGAAAAAGCTCGCGTGTCAGATATCCGACGTGGATTACCGGGAGCCCTGGAGACCGAGGGCGTCGCGGAGGAACCAGAGCTGGAGGTGCAGGAGGCTCTCGGCGACCGCCTCCTGGACGGCCAGGTGGGTGACGCCGGACAGGGGCAGGACGTTGTGGGGGCGGCCGGCGGTCAGCAGCAGGCCCGACAGGCGCAGGGTGTGGGCGGCGACCACGTTGTCGTCGGCCAGGCCGTGGACCAGCAGCAGGGGGCGTTCCAGCTTGGCCGCGTCGGCCAGCAGCGAGCTGCGCCGGTAGGCGTCGGGGTCGGCGGCCGGGTGGCCGAGGTAGCGCTCGGTGTAGTGGGTGTCGTACAGGCGCCAGTCGGTCACCGGGGCGCCGGCCACGGCGGCGTGGAACACGTCGGGGCGGCGCAGCACGGCCAGGGCGGCCAGGTAGCCGCCGAACGACCAGCCGCGGATGGCCACCCGGTGCAGGTCGAGCTCGGGGTGGTCGGCGGCCACGGCCACAAGGGCCTCCACCTGGTCATCCAGGGCCGGGCCGGCCAGGTCGCGCCAGACGGCCCGCTCCCAGGCCGGGCCCCGGCCCGGGGTGCCCCGGCCGTCGGTGACCAGGACGGCGAAGCCCTGGTCGGCGAACCACTGGGAGACCAGGAACCGGTCGCGGTCGGCCAGGACCTGGCGGTGGTGCGGCCCGCCGTAGGGGTCGAGCAGCACCGGCAGCGGCCCGGCGGCCCCGCTTCCGGACCCGGTGTCGCTGGGGAGGAGCAGGGCGCAGCGCAGCTCCCTTGGCCCGGCCCGGAGCAGCCGCGGCCGCGGTGTCAGGCCAGGGGAGTGGGCCACCGAGGCGACCGGCAGCGGGGGCCGGCCGGGGGCGGTCACGGTGGCGACGGTGTTGTCGTGCTCCAGGTCGGCCCGGGTGACCACCACCACCTGGCCGGCCGCGGCGGCGGCGTGATGGCCGGGCCGGCCGCTGAGCCGCTGCGGGACGGCGCCGGGGACGACCCGCCACAGGTGGACCTCGGTCGGCTCCTCGGACCCGGCGATCAGGACGGCGCCGCCGGCCACACCCACCACCGCGGCCACCTGGAGCCCGGGCGGGGTGACGGGGTCGCCGTCGAGGGTCAGGCGGCGGGTGTCGCTGGCCGGGTCGTCGGCGGTCAGGACCAGGCGGCCGTCCAGCCAGGCCGGCACCCCGGGGACGATGTCGACCCAGGCCGGGTCGTGCTGGGCGGCCAGCTCGGTGGTCGCCCCGGTGCCGGGGTCGGCGGCCAGGACCTGGGTGGCTGTCTGGTCGCGGGCCTGGACGAGCAGGGTCAGGGGGCCGCCGTCCTCCCAGCCGACCGAGACCAGGTAGGGGTAGGCGGCCCGGTCCCAGGCGACCTCGACCCGCCGGCCGGCCAGGTCGACCACGTGGAGGCTGACCTCGGCGTTGTCGGTGCCGGCGGCCGGGTACGGGAGGGCCACCGGCTCGATCGCCGGGTTGGCCGGGTCGGTCAGGTGGAACCGCCGGACCCGGCGCAGGTCGACCCGGGCCACGGCGAGGCGCCGGCCGTCCGGCGACCACCAGAACCCCCGGGACCGGTCCATCTCCTCGGCGGCCAGGAACTCGGCCAGCCCCCAGCTCACCTCCGGGTCGTCCTCGCCGACCAGCCGCCGCGGGGCCGACGCCGACCCGTCGAGCTCGGCCACGTGGAGGGCGCGGCCGGCGACCCAGGCCACCCGGGTGCCGGTCGGGTCGACCCGCGGGTCGAGCACGCCGTCGCCCGCGGGCAACTCCCGGGCCCGAGCGTCCGGGTCGCCCAGGCCGGTGACGAACAGCCGCCCGGCCAGGGCGAAGCTGGCCACGGTCAGGTCCAGGTCGGCGGCGAAGGCGACGATGCCGCCGGCCCGCTCCCGGGCTCGCTCCCGCCGGGCCCGCTCCTCGGGCGGCAGGTCCCCGGCGCCGTCGCCGAGCAGGGTCGCGGGGTCGGCGACGAGCCGCTCGGCCCCCGAGGCCACCTCCAGCACCCAGAGCCGGTTGACCGGGTCGTCGCCGCCGGCCGAGCGAAGGAACGCCACCCGGGCGCCGTCGGCCCCGACCTGGAACCCGCGCGGCCGCCCCAGGGTGAACCCCCGGGTCCGGGCGTGCCGCCTGGGGAACGCGGAGGAGTCCGCCGCCTCAGCCAAGGCCGATGGCCAGGGCGATCGCGCCAGCGGCCAGGGCCACGCTCAGGACGATGAACGGCAGGGCCCGCAGCCAGGTCGTCTTGGAGTCGGCGATCACCAGCATGCCGAGGGCGAAGGCGCCGTAGCCGACCGCCTGGAGGCTCGGGTCGCGGCGCAGCAGGCTGACCAGGCCGATGCCGAGCACCAGGAGGTAGATGTAGAGGGCGATCTTGGGGTGCAGCAGCATCGGCCGCTCGAACACCCGCCCCTTGCGGTCGACGTCGCCGACCTGGGCCTTCTTCAGCAGCGGCGACTGGGACCGGCCGCCGGCGCCCGGCCGGCGGGTCGCCGTCCTGGTCGACGGCTTGGCCGCCGGCCGGTCCTCTTTGGGGGCGGGCTCGAAGCCGGACTCCCGGCGGGCCCGTTCGATCGCGTGCCGTTTGCGGGCCCGCTCCCGGTCCTTGCGTGCCACCCGTTCACCTACCTCCCGAAACGCCGCCGTCGCTGGGCATACGACCGCAGGGCGCGAAGGAAGTCCACCTTACGGAAGTCCGGCCAGTATGTGTCGGCAAAGTAGTACTCGGCGTGGGCCGACTGCCACAGCAGGAACCCCGACAGCCGGACCTCTCCGGAGGTGCGGATGATCAGGTCGGGGTCGGGCACCCCGGCGGTGTACAGGTGGCGGGCGATCTCGTCCGGGGTGACCAGGCCGGCGGCCTCGCCCAGCTCCAGGTTCTTGTCGCCGTACTCGGCCAGCAGCCGGCGGACGGCGTCGGCGATCTCCTCCCGGCCGCCGTAGCCGACGGCCACGTGCAGGGTGCCGCCGCTGTAGCCGCGCGAGGCCCGCTCGGCCGCCAGCAGGGTCGAGCGGGTCCGCTCGGGCAGGGCGTCGAGCTCGCCCACGGGCACGATCCGGTAGCCGGCGGGGGCGCCGTCGCGGGCCAGCTGCACCACCTTGGCCTCGATGATCTGGAGCAGGTCGGCCAGCTCGTCGGCCTGGCGCTGGAGCAGGTTCTCGGTGGACAACAGCCACAGGGTCACCACCGGGATGCCGAGCTCGGCCGACCAGGCCAGCAGGCGGTCGATCTGGGCGGCGCCGCGCCGGTGGCCCTCGCTGGTGCCCATGCCGAGCTCCCGGGCCCAGCGCCGGTTGCCGTCCAGGATCACCCCGACGTGGCGGGGCAGCCCGCCCCGGCGGCGCAGGTCCGTCGCCAGTCGCCGTTCGTAGAGGCGGTACAGGAGGTCCGAGGGGCCCATGCAGGAGATGCTACCGCCGCTCCCATGGGGTAGCGTCGGCCCGGCACGGTGGATACCGGAATGGGACCGAACCGTCGCCCGGCCGTGGCAGCGGCTACCCTGGGAGCCGACGTTGGAGCAAGCCGGGAGGGCGCGTGACCGAGACGACCGAGCAGGAGGGGACCTGGACGTGCGAGCGTTGCGGCGCCGTGCGTCCGGCGAGCTGGACATGCAGCTGCGGTGGCGAGGGCAAGGGCGAGCGGGTCGTCCCCGAGGGCTGGGACCCGGAGCTGACCCGGACCAGCCGTCCCCGCCTGGGCCTGATCGCCCGCCCCGACCCCCCGGAGCCGGGCGAGTAGCCCCACCCGGCCGGGGGGCCTGGCATCCGGCGACGCAGCTGGAGATCCTGCACGCCGCGCCGGCGTTCGCGGTCGTCGGGGTCGGGCTGGCCTTCGGGCTGGTGGCCATGCGGGCCGAGCCCCGCTGGGACCGCCTCGCCCTGCTG
>JASLIH010000227.1 GCA_030152105.1 Actinomycetes bacterium | reverse complement strand
TCCCGGCCGGCCCGGACGGCGAAGATGGCCGCCTCGTTGACCAGGTTGGCCAGGTCCGCCCCGGAGAAGCCGGGGGTGCCGCGGGCGACCACGTCCAGCTCCACGTCGGGGCCGAGCTGCTTGCCGCGAACATGGACCTGAAGAATCGCCCGCCGCTCGGCCTGGGCCGGCAGCGGAATCACCACCTGCCGGTCGAAGCGGCCCGGCCGCAACAGCGCCGGGTCCAGGGTCTCGGGCCGGTTGGTGGCCGCCATCACCACCACCCCGGTCGCGACATCGAACCCGTCCATCTCGGCCAGCATCTGGTTCAAGGTCTGATCGCGCTCATCGTTCGACACCAACTGGCCCCCCCGGCGCTGGCCGATGGCGTCGATCTCGTCGATGAACACGATCGACGGGGCCCGCTTACGAGCCTCAGCGAACAAATCCCGGACCCGGGCCGCGCCGACCCCCACAAACATCTCCACAAAGCTGGAGCCGGTGACCGAGATGAACGGCACATGGGCCTCCCCGGCGACGGCCCGGGCCAGCAGGGTCTTGCCCGTCCCCGGCGGGCCGACCATCAACACGCCCTTGGGTCCGACGGCCCCGGCCCGCTGGTAGCGGTCGGGGTTCTTCAGGAAATCGACCACCTCGTTGACCTCCCGCTTGGCCCCCTCGTAGCCGGCGACGTCGGCGAAGGTGGTGTCGGGCCGCTCGGCGTCGAACACCTTGGCCCGGGAACGACCAATCCCCCCCATCCCCGCCAACTGCCGACGCGCCGAACGACCCAGGTAGACGAAGATGGCGATGAAGACCAGCAGGGGCAGCAGGCTGAGCAGCACCGAGCCGACCGAGGTGCGCGGCCCGACCGCCTTGACCTCGACGTTCTTGTCGTTGAGGAGCTTGGTGAACTGGGGGTCCTGGAGGTTGGTCGGATAGGACGACTTGAACTTGGTCCCGTCGGTGAGCACGCCCTCGATGTGGCCGTCGGAGCCGATCTCGACCGACTTGACCTGGCCGGCCTCGATCTTGTCCTTGAGCTGGGGCGCGTAGGTCAGGTCGGTGACCCGGCCCTCCTGCATCTGGTTGGGGAGCAGCAGCAGGACCAGGCTGAGCAGCAGCCCGATCGGGAGCAGCCAGCTCCGCCAGCGCGGCGGGGGCGGCGGGGCCGGGCTGGGCGGACGGTCGGGCGGCGGGCCCGACTTCGCCTTGTTGCTGGGATGGCGCTGCATTGTTGGTGGGCTCCTCCGCATGCGCAAGCTCGTGTCAGCCCACGGTAGCGCCGCTTGCCCACAAAGGTGGTGCTGAAACCCGCCCCTAGCCGCTGTACGGGACGCGGCGGTCGGCGGCCACGTCGGCCAGGCGCGCGTTCTTCTGGTCGCGCTCCGACAGGATCGGCTCCTCGTCCGGCCAGCTGATGCCCAGGTCAGGGTCGTTCCAGGCGATGCCCAGCTCGTCGGTGCCGTCGTACTCCCCGGTGACCAGGTAGGTCATGATCACGTCGTCGTGGGCGTAGAAGCCGTGGGCCACGCCCTCGGGGATGTAGACGGCCAGCTCCTCGCCACCGCCCTGCTGGAGGATGGTGTGCTTGCCCTCGGTAGGGGAGCCGATGCGGGTGTCGACCAGGACCGTGGTGACCTTGCCCTGCTGCACGAACCACAGGTCGGCCTGGCGGCGGTGGTAGTGGAGACCGCGCAGGACCTTGGCCGAGGAGTCGGACCGGTTGCCCTGGAGCATCGGGGCGGCAAAGGGCAGCCACGAGCTGCGGTAGGTCTCGAGGAAGCGCCCGCGCTCGTCCGCGTGGATCTCCGGACGGATCAGCCAGACGCCTGGGATCTCTGCCAACTCGACGACGTCTGCCATTGCTGCCCCCTCCTCCCCCGGATGGTGCCGTCGAGTGAGGCTACTAGCGGTGCCCGGTGTGCGCAAAGCGTGACGCCGGAGCCGCCAGCCTCTTACACTACCGAGCCATGGGATCGTTCGAGCGTTTCAAGACGAAAACTCATTTCAACTCACTCAAGCGGCTCGTCGGCGTCACCGCGCTGGCCGCGCTGGCCGTGAAGCTGCTGACCATCGCCCTGGCCACCGCCGCCGGGGGCGGCACCACACTCGACCTGCTGACCCGGGTCCCGACCAGCGTGGCCGACCTTAGTGCGGCCCTACTGGTGTTCGAGGTGCTGCGTCCACGGCGGCCGCCCCAGCTGGCGGCCCGGTCGGCGATCCTGGTCGCGGTCAGCCCGGTGCTGTTCGTCGCCTCGGGCCTCCACGGCGACCGGGTCGGGGTGGCCGTGGCCCTGCTCCTGCTGGCCATCTATCTCCTGATCGACTCCTGGGTGGTGCTCGGCTCCTGGGTGGTGCTCGGCTGGCGGACGGTCGTGGTCGAGGCGGCGGCGGCGAAGGCGGGAGCCGTGTCGAGGGCTGTGGCGGGGGCTGTGGACAACCACGCGCACCTCGGTCCACCGTCGGCTACGCTCCCCCCCGGGGGGGTGGACGCGGGCCCGGGTCATACCGGCGCGCCCGCGAACGGCTCCACCCCGGCGGACAGCTCCAACCCCGCGGACGGCTCCGCCCTGGCGAACGGCTCCACCCTTGCGGACGGCTCCGCCCCCGCGGACGGGTCCGCGCTGGCGGACGGGTCCGTCCCAGCCAGCGGTTTCGCCCCCGGGAACGGCTCCGCGCCGGCGGACGACGGGGTGCCTGCGGAACTGGGCACTAGCCCCTCCAGGGGGTCTGTGAGCTTGCCGAAGTAGTACCTGGGGCCCATGCGGATGGGCCCCGAACCGTGTCCGCTGGCGGCTCGGACAGCGCCAGCCCCACCGAAGGACGGTCCTGAAGGTGCTCGAGCCCGGCATGGAGCTGCTGCTGTTCCGCCTCGGCGACCGCGGCTACGCCTCGCCCCGCGATCGGGTTCGCGAGGTGGTCGACGTCGGCGCCGGCCAGCCGGCCGTTCCCGGCCTGTCCGCCTCCAGCCTCGGCGGGCTCGGGGGCGGCCAGCGCCCGGCCGCCCTGGTCAGCCTGCGGATCGCCCTCGGCCTGCCCGACCGTGGGCCCGGGGGTCGCATCCTGGTCGTGGCCACCCGCACCGGCCCCGTCGGCTTCCTGGTCGACGAGGTGGTCCGGGTGCTGCGCTACGACCCGGCCAGCTGCCCGCCCGAGACGACCCGCCTGAGCGGGTACGTCACGGCCAGCTTCCAGGCCCTCGGCGGCAGCTGGCTACTGATCGACTGGGACGCCATCCGCCTCCCGGCCGGGATCACCGCGCCCCGTTAGCGACCTCCTCGGTAGGATATGGGGTGACCGTCACCCCCGAGGAGCGCCGTGCCGAGCGACCCCACCAGCCGCGAGTACCGCGACAGCGTCGGCATGTTCACCACCGGGATCACGGTGGTCACGGCCGTCTCGGAGCGGTTCGGGCACGGGATGACGGCCAACGCCTTCGCCTCGGTCTCCCTCGACCCGCTGCTCGTGCTGGTGTGCGTGGTCAAGGACGCGCTCATGCACAAGGTGCTGGACGAGACCGGCCGCTTCGCCGTCTCGGTCCTGGCCGGCGACCAGGAGGACCTGGCCCGGTACTTCTCCGACGCCGGGCGGCCCACCGGCATGGCCCAGTTCCTGCCCGTCGCCTGGCATCCCGGCCCGGTCACCGGCGCCCCCCTGCTGGACGGGGCCCTGGCCTACCTGGAGTGCGACGTCGAGGCGGCCAACGACGGCGGCGACCACACGGTGTTCCTGGGCCGGGTCCGCTGGGTCGAGCGGGCCAACGCCGACGGCGAGCCACTGCTGTACTTCGGCGGCCGCTACCGGCGCCTGGAAAACCCGTAAGGAACCGCCCCGCCGGGGGCTCTAGGGAGCGACCACCGTCGCACAGGAGGTGCTCCCATGGCCAAGCGGCTCGCGCTGCTCGCCCTGCTCGCCGGCGTCCTCGCCGCCGTCCCCGGACCCCACGACAGCGCCCGGGCGGCCGTTCCCGGCACGAACGGCCGGATCGCGTTCGTCCGCTCGGCCGGCGCCGGACCACTCGAGGAGGTCCTGATGGCCAACCCCGGGATCGGGCCGGGACCGGTCGTCAACCTGACCAACGACCCGTTCACCAGCGACACCGCGCCGTCCTGGTCGCCGGACGGCACCCGGGTCGCGCTCCAGCGCTCGGGCCCGACCGCCGGCATCTGGATCCTGGACGCGGCCGCCGGCACCATGGGCTTCGTGCCCCACACCGACGACGGCTTCCAGCCGTCGTGGTCGCCCGACGGGAGCTGGATCGCCTTCAGCCGCGACGTCGGCGCCGACGCCGAGCTCTGGAAGGTCCGCAGCGACGGCAGCCACCTCACCCAGCTCACCAACAACGCCGCCGAGGACTGGGAGGCCGCCTGGTCGCCGGACGGTAGCCGGATCGCCTTCACCCGCGAGGGCCTCGGCGGCAGCACCAGCATCATGGTGCTGGCCGCCGGCGGCGGCGCCGAGAAGGCGGTCACCCCGGCGGGCGGCTTTGACGGCGCCCCCGACTGGTCGCCCGACGGCAAGCGGATCGCCTTCTCCCGGTTCCTGCCCGGCGAGGGCAACCGCATCTTCACCGCCGCCCCCAGCGGCAAGGGCCTCACCCAGGTCACCTTCGGCGGCGGTCCCACCGCCTTCAACGACGTCCACCCGGCCTGGTCGCCCGACGGCACCCGGATCGCCTTCGCCCGCGGCGGCGACCAGGACGACGGGCTGCCCCTCCACATCCACACGGTGGCCCTCGCCGACGGCTCGACCTCCCAGGTCACCGGCGGCAAGGTCCAGGACCTGATGCCGAGCTGGCAGCCGCTGTGAGGCTCAGGCGCCGGGGGCCGCGGCCACGACGCGCTCGATCCGGGCCAGGGCCCGGCGCAGGTTGTCGACCGTGTTGGCGTACGAGAGTCGCAGGTAGCCCTCGCCGTGGCCGCCGAAGGCGGTCCCGGGCAGGCAGGCCACGCCGGCGTCGGCCAGGAGCAGGTCGGCCAGGCGGGCGGCGGGCAGGCCGAGCCCGGCGACCCGGGGGAAGGCGTAGAAGGCGCCGGCCGGCTCCTGGCAGGTGATGCCGTCGATCGCGTTCAGGCCGGCCACGACCACGTCGCGGCGCTCCCGCAGCTCGGCCACCATCCGCTCGACCGGCGCCCACGGCCCCTCGAGGGCGGCCAGGGCGGCGTGCTGGCTGAAGGCGGCGGTGCAGGAGACGGAGTTGACCACCAGCCGGGTCACCGGCTCGACCAGCGGGTCCGGGAGCACCCCGAAGCCGAGGCGCCAGCCGGTCATGGCGAACGTCTTGGACCAGCCGTCCAGCAGCACCGTCCGCTCGGCCATGCCGTCGACCTGGAGCACGCTCGGGTGGCCGCCGCCGTAGCGGATGGCCCAGTAGACCTCGTCGCTCAGCACCACCAGGTCGCGGGCGATGGCCACCTCGGCGATCGCCTCCACGTCGGCCCGGGTGAGGCCGCTGCCGCACGGGTTGTGGGGTGAGTTCAGGATCACCAGCCGGGTCCGGTCGGTGACCAGCGAGGCCAGCTCGGCCGGGTCCATCCGGAACCCGTTGGCCTCCCGCAACGGCACCGGGACCGGGCGGGCGCCGGCGAAGGCGGCGATCGAGGCGTACATCGGGAACCCCGGGTCGGGGTAGAGGACCTCGTCGCCGGGCTGGCACAGGGCCAGGATGGTGAAGAACATGATCGGCTTGGCCCCGGGGGTGACCACCACCCGGTCGGGGCTGGTGCGCAGCCGGCCGGCCCGCTCCAGGAACGCGGCCACCCCGGCCCGCAGCTCCGGGGTCCCGGGGGCCGGCACGTAGTGGGTCAGGCCTCTGGCCAGGGCCTCCTGGCCTGCGGCGACGATGTGGGACGGGGTGGCGGCGTCGGGCTCGCCGATCTCCAGGTGGACCACGTCCACCCCGGAGGCCTCCAGCGCCCTGGCCTTGGCCAGCACCTCGAATGCGGACTCGGTCCCGAGCCTGTCCATGCGGTCGGCGAGCTTCATGACTGGGTACGGTAGTCGAATGCGCGACCACGAG
>JASLIH010000186.1 GCA_030152105.1 Actinomycetes bacterium | reverse complement strand
GGGTGCTGGGCATGGACCAGCGGGCGTTCCTGGCCTCGGTGTGCGCCCAGCAGAAGGAGCTGACCGCGTTCGCGACCATGCTCCCCAGCGACCGGCGGCGGCTGGTGCTGGACCTGCTCGGGGTGAGCCCGGTCGAGCGGGCCCTGTCCAGGGTGCGCGAACAGGGCCGCGACGCCCGCACCGCCGCCACCGGGGCCCGGGCCGGGCTGCCCGACCTGGCCGAGCTGGAGGCGGGAGCGGCCGAGGCGGCCGAGGAACGGCGCCGGGCCGAGCAGGCCGGCCAGGACGCGGCCGCCGCCGAGGCCGAGGCCGCCGCCGCCCTGGCCACGGCCGAGCAGGCGACCGCGGCCGCCGAGCAGGCGGCCAAGGCCCTGGAGGAGCTGCGAGCCAGGGCCGGGCTGGCCAGGGCCGGGGCCGAGGGGCACCGCGAGGAGGCTGAGCGCCATGAGGCCAGGGCGGCCGGGGCCGACCGGCTCGGGCCCGAGATCGAGGCCGCCGCCGCCCGGGTGGCCGAGCTGGCCACCGCGGCCGCGCCCCTGGCCGCGCTCGAGCAGGCCAGGGAGCGGGCGGCCGCCCGGGCCAACCTGGCCACCGCCCTGGAGGAGGCCAAGGGCCGCCAGCGGACCAGCGAGCGGGCCCTGGCCAAGGCCGAGGCCGACGCCGCCGGGTCGGCGACGCTGGTCACGGCCAGGGTCGAGGCCGAGCAGACCCTGGCCGACCTGGACGAGCAGCTGGCCGGGGCCCGGGAACGGCACGCCGAGCTGAGCGAGGCCGCCGGGGCGGCCGCCAACCGCCTCCAGGCGGCCACCACGGCGACCTCGGCCGCGGCCGACCTCGACCCTGACGCGCCCTGCCCGACCTGCGGCCAGCCGCTGGGGGCGGCCCACGCCGAGCTCCGCCGCCGCCACGACGAGGAGCTGGCCGCGGCCACCGCCGCCAACGACCAGGCCCGGGCGGCCAGGCAGGAGGCGGTCACCGCCGGCAAGGCCCTGGCCGAGCGCCGGGCCGCCCTGGCCGAGCTGCTGGAGCAGGCCCGGACGGCCGAGACGAAGGCGGCCAAGGCGACCGCCCTGGCCGAGGCGGCCGGGGCCGCCGTCGAGCTGAACCTGGCCGACGTGGCCGCCCGCCAGCGGGCCCTCGACCAGGCCCCCGACCCCGGTTTCGACCCGGTCGCCTGGAACCAGGCCCGGGAGGCTGCCGAGGCCCGCCAGGAGGCGGCGCTCGCCCTGGCCGGGCTGGAGCGCCGGGTCGCCCAGGCCGACGCCGAGCGCGGCCTGGCCAAGCAGGCCCTGGCCCGCGCCGACCAGGCCGACGTGCGGGCGGCCGCCCTCGACGCCGAGGCGGCCGCCCTTGGGCCGGCCGACGCCGTCCTGGCCGACGCCAAGGAACGGCAGAAGGCGGCCACCCTGGCCGCCACCGCCGCCCACGGGGCCCGCAGCGCCGCCGCCCAGGCCCTTGCGGGGGCGGCCCGGCTGGCCACGGCCCGCCAGGACGCCCTGGAGGCGGCCCGGGCCCAGCACGAACGGGTCGCCGGGCTGGAGGAGCAGGCCGCCTACCTGCACCGGCTGGCCGACCTGGTCGCCGGGTTCCGGCTGCACCTGGTCAGCCGGCTCGGGCGGCGGCTGTCGGTGGAGAGCGCCGCCCTGTTCGCCGAGCTCACCGACCACGAGTACCAGGACCTGGTCGTCGACCCCGAGGACTACGCCATCCGCATCGCCGACGCCGGCACCGAGTACGAGCTGTCGCGCTTCTCCGGCTCCGAGAACGACCTGGCCAGCCTGTCGTTGCGGGTCGCGGTCAGCCTGGTCATCGCCGAGAGCGCCGGCGAGCTCGGCCTGCTGGTCCTGGACGAGGTGCTGGGGGCGCTGGACCGGGAACGGCGCGAGCGGATGCTCGACGCCCTGACCCGCCTCCAGGGCCGTTTCCGCCAGGTCCTCCTGGTCACCCACAACGACGAGGTGAAGGACCTGCTCCCGGCGGCGATCGAGGTCCGCAGGGGCGCCGACCGGACCTCGACGGCGGCCCTGCGGGACTGAGCGGGGCCGGCAAGAGGTTGCTTGCCTCGTTGCGTTCCTGAAAGCGGTAACCCATACTGCGCCGACCTGTGTGCGCGCCGCGTGTGCCACCCCGCGGCACTCGGGAATTACCGCCGGTCAGGATGCGTTGCCCGGGGGATGCTACGCACGAGCAAAGAAGGAGACCATCCAGTGGCCGACACAGAGGAAGAGGACGAGGGGCAGGTCGAGGCCTCGCTTGAAGAGCTGATCGCGAAGAAGGCTGACCGGCCCACCATCACCGACGACGAGGACGACGACGAGTCGCTGCTGGCCACCGGCCGCGACGAGGCACGCGAGTCACTCACCACCAAGGTGCTGCCAGTGCAGCAGAATGAGTTCGTGTGCAAGAACTGCTTCCTGGTCAAGCACCGCAGCCAGCTCGCCGACCGCCGGCGAACGCTGTGCCGCGACTGCGCCTAGGCATGGCACCGGAGCGGGCGGCTGGGGTGGTTCCCCGGGGGATCGGGGGGGTTCGGGGGACCGCCGGGGTGATCCCCCGGTTGATCGGGTGAGACCGGCCCTCCGGCTGCTCGCCGCCCCGGTCAGCGGGGCGCTCCTGGCCGCGGCGTTCCCGACCCTGGACATTGGCCCGCTGGCCCTGGTCGCGCTGGTCCCCCTGCTGCTAGTGGTCGAGACCGCCCGGCCGCGCCGGGCGGCCGCCCTCGGCTACCTCGCCGGGCTGACCTTCTTCGGCCTGCACCTGCTGTGGATCGCCGAGTTCCTGTCCTGGACCGGGGGGGTCGCCTGGCTGGCCTGGGGCGCGCTCAGCGCCATCCAGGCCGCCGCCTTCGCCGCCTTCTTCGCCCTGGTCCCGGCGACCCGCCCCCTGGGGGCGTGGCGGCTGCTGGTCCTGCCCGCCGCCTGGGCGGTCCTGGAACTGCTGCGGGCCTACCACCCGATCGGCGGGTTCCCCTGGGGGCTGCTGGCCCTCAGCCAGCACGACGCCGGGCTGCTGCTGCCCCTGGCCCGGGTCGTCGGCGGGTTCGGCCTGGCCGCGGTCATTGTCGCCGTCAACCTGGCCGTCGCCTTCTGGCTGCGCGCCCTGTGGGCCGGCGGCCAGGAAGGCTCACGCTGGCGCCGGCTTGCCCCCCTGGTCGGGCTGCCGCTGCTGGTCGCCGGCCTGCTCGGGGCCCGGCTGGTCGTGCCGCAGGCGCCGGCGCCGTCGGGGCCGCCCCTGGACGTGGTCGTGGTCCAGGCCGGCCTGCGCGGCGGGCACGGGCTGGCCCAGGGTCAGACCACCGAGCAGGTCTTCGCCAACCATGTCCGGCGCACCGAGACCCTCGCCCTCACCCCCGGCCCCCCGCCCGACCTGGTCGTCTGGGGCGAGGGAGCGGCCGACGCCGACCCGCTGAGCAACCCCGACCGCCAGGCCGCGGTGGCCAGGGCGGCCGCCGCCGCCAGGGCGCCCATCCTGCTCGGCGCCACCACCCGGGTCGACCAGGACCACCTGGCCACCGAGGGCCTGCTCTACACCCCCGAGGGCCAGCTCGCCGACCGCTACCAGAAACGGCGGCTGGTCCCCTTCGGTGAGTTCGTCCCCTTCGGGAGCGTCCTGGGCCGGCTGATCCCGGCCACCCGCGAAGGCGTCCCCTACGACAAGGTCCCGGGCCAGCGCCTGGAGCCGCTGCTGATCGACGGGGTCCGGGTCGGGCCGCTGATCTGCTGGGAGTCGGCCTACCCGGCCGACGCCCGTCAGCTCACCGCCGACGGCTCCCAGGTCCTGCTGATCATGACCAACAACGCCTCGTTCGGGACCGGGGCCGGGCCCCGCCAGCACCTGGCCGCCGGGCAGCTGCGGGCGGTCGAGACGGGCCGGACCATCGTCCAGGCCGCCGTCACCGGGATCAGCGCGGTCATCGACCCGGCCGGGCGGACCAGCTCCGAGACCGGGCTGTACCAGGACACGGTGATCCGGGTCCAGGCCGCCCCCCGGAGCGGGCAGACCCTGTACGTGCGCTACGGGCGGGGGATCGAGGCCGCCATGATCGGGGTGGTGGTGGGCGGGCTCGTGCTGGCCGGGGCGCTGTGGTGGCGGCGGCGTGACGAGGTGGGCCGGCCGGGCCCGTCGGCCTCGCTCCGAGCAGACCAGTCGGCCGGCCAACGACCCCAGCCGGCTCCCGACGAGCCAACCGTTCCGGATCGAGGCTCGGTCTCGTCATTTGGAGGGGACTTGTGAGGGTGCTGGTGGTGATCCCGACCTACAACGAGGCCGAGTCGGTCGTGGAGGTGCTGGACCGGGTGCTCCTGGCCGACCCGCGGGCCGACGTGCTGGTGGTGGACGACGGCAGCCCCGACGGGACGGCCAAGCTCGTCCTGGGCCGGGGCGAGGGCGAGCCCCGGGTCCAGCTGATGGAGCGGGCGGGCAAGCAGGGGCTGGGGGCCGCCTACCGGGCCGGGTTCGCCTGGGGGCTGGAGCGGGGCTACGACGCCCTGGTCGAGATGGACGCCGACCTGTCCCACCCCCCGGACCGGCTGCCGGCGCTGCTGGACGGCCTGGCCGCCGCCGACCTGGTGATCGGGTCGCGGTACGTGCCCGGAGGGCGGACGGTCAACTGGAGCCGGCTGCGGGAGGCGATCTCGCGGGGGGGCAACGCCTATGTGCGCCTCGCCCTTGGGATCCCGGTGCACGACTGCACCGCCGGGTACCGGGCCTACCGGCGGGAGGTGCTGGAGGCCCTGCCGGTGGAGGCGGTCCGGTCCAACGGCTACTGCTTCCAGGTCGAGATGGCCCACCGGACCTGGCAGGAGGGGTTCAAGGTGGTGGAGGTGCCGATCACCTTCACCGAACGGGTCTCCGGGGTGTCCAAGATGAGCAAGCAGATCGTGGCCGAGGCGCTGCTGCGGGTCGCCCAGTGGGCCGTGACCGGGGGGCGGCGCCGGGCCCGGGACCACCATCCGCGCAGCATCGCCCGGGCGGGCGGCTGACGGGCGGGCCGGTGGGACTGGACCCCGACGCCGAGGCGGCCGCCATCACCGCCGCCCTGCGGGCGCTGGCCCCCGAGCTCACCGCGGTCCCGATGATCAAGACCAGCCGGCCGTTCTACGGCGCCCGGGTCGGCGACCTGCGCGCCACCGCCGCCGGCTGGCGGCGGGCCCACCGCGACGCCACCCCGGTCGAGGTCGCCGAGCTGGCCGACCGGCTCTGGAACACCGGCATCCGGGAGGAGCAGCTGGTCGCCTGCTTCCTGCTCGCCCGCGACCGGGCCGCCCTGGCCGCCACCGGCCTGGAGCGGGTGCGGGCCTGGACGGCCCTGCTCGACAACTGGGAGACGACCGACCAGCTGGGCATGAACGTGCTCGGCCCGCTGGTCGCCCTCGACCCGGGCGGCCGCCTGGGGCTGCTGGAGGAGCTGGCCGGCGACCCGCACCCCTTCACCCGGCGGCTCGCCCTGGTCGCGGCCACCCGGCTGGCCAGGGCCGACGACCCCGCCCGGTGGTGGCCGGCGGTGGCCGAGCTGCTGCTCGCCCTGGCCGGCGACCGCCAGGCGGCCCTGCCCAAGGCCAGCTCGTGGGTGCTGCGCAGCTGGCTCGAGCCCTGCCCGGAGGAGGTGGCGGCGTTCGTCGACGCCAACGCCGGGCGGCTGCCCGCCGTGGCCGTCAGAGAGACCAGGGCCAAGCTGGCCACCGGCACCAAACGGCCCCCACGCCCGGCCGGCGGCCGCCGGGCGGCGACGGCCGGAGGGCGGCCGTGACCGCCCCCGGGGACATGGCGGCGGAGGCCGCCCGGCTGGCCCGGCAGGCCGCCCAGGGGGCCATCTGCCTCGACTTCGACGGCACCATCGCCCCGATCGTCGAGGACCCGGCGGCGGCCCGGCCCCTGCCCGGGATCGTCGAGCTGCTCGGGACGCTGGCCGACCGCTACGCCGCCGTGGCCATCGTCTCCGGCCGGCCGGCGACCTACCTGGCCAGCCACGCCGCCGCCCCCGGGGTCCGCTACCTGGGCATGTACGGGCTGGAGGAGATCGTCAACGGGCGGGTCCTGGTCGACCCGCGCCTGGAGGCGGCCCGGCCGGCGGTCAAGGCGGCCCGCCGCGACCTGGCCGCCGACCCGGCGGTGGCCTCCAGCGGCGCCCACCTGGAGGACAAGCGCTACGCGGTCGCCGTCCACCTCCGCCGGGTCGCCGACCCCGGCCGCTGGGCCGGCCCGGTCGGCCAGGCCGCCACCCGGGTCGCGGCCACCCACGGCCTGGAGGTCGTGCCCGGGCGGATGGTGTGGGAGCTGCGCCCCCAGGTCCGCAGCGACAAGGGCGACGCCGTCCGCCGGGTCGCCGGGGAATCCGGGGCCCGCCACCTGGTGATGGCCGGCGACGACCTCGGCGACCTGCCCGCCTTCGCCGTCGCCGAGGAGCTGGGCGGCGGCCTGCGGGTCGCGGTCCGCTCCGACGAGGCCCCGGCCGAGCTGCTGGACGCCGCCGACCTGGTCGTCGACGGGCCCGAAGGGGTCCGCGACCTCCTCGAACACCTGCTCAGCTGACCGCCGAGGGTGGGATGCTGGGCACCAGGCGCGCCAGCCGGTAGCATCGGTCGCTGCCGTGCGCATCGAGTCCTCCGTCACCGCCGTCTCCTGGGTCCCCGCGGGCAGCGTCGAGGGGGGCCAGCGGCTCGCGTTCCATGTGGGCGCGGCCCAGTACGACGACCCGCCGCCCGACCACCTCGACGACCTCGCGTCCCTGCTGGACGGCGGGCGGGTCCGGCTGGCCAACCAGCTGCGGGGGTTCGTCGAGGTCAGCGACGGCCGCATCGTCGCCTCGGGCCAGTCCGGCCAGGGCCACGTCGGGTCGGCCCGGGAGGCCGCCGACGCCGCCCAGGTCGGGTTCGCGGCCATTCCCCTGCCCGACCTGCGACCCGACCCAGAGGCCGGGGACGGCTGGGTGCGGTTCGGCCAGACCGCGGGTGGGCTGCTGTCGGTGGGCATGCCCTACCGGACGGGGCCGGCCGGCTCGCCGCGGCTGGCCGCCCCGGCCGCCTGGACCACCCTGGCCCTCACCATCCACGCCGACGGGACCAGCAGCCAAGCCCTGGCCGGGGCCAGCCCGTTCCCCCGGCACTGGGTCTACGACCACGACGGGCGCCTGGTCGCCACCTCCGGGGTGGTCGACTTCACCAGCTGGCAGGCCGACGCCTGGGACCCGTTCACCCCCTGGGGCGGCCGCGACGCCCCCGTCCGGGTCAGCGCCGTGGAGACGGCGCTGGAGCGGGAGCTGTCCCGGGTCGTGCTCGACTCGGCGCCCCACTGGACCCGCCTGCGCAAGGGCGCCACCCTGGTCGCCCAGGGCGACCCCGGGGACGAGCTGTATCTGCTGTTCGACGGGCTGCTGGCGGTCGAGATCGACGGCGTCACCGTGGCCGAGCTCGGCCCCGGGGCGGTGGTGGGCGAGGTCGCCCTGCTCGACGGGGGGCGCCGCACCGCCACCCTGCGGGCCGTCACCTCCTGCCGGGTCGCGGCCGTGCCCGGCCACCGGATCGACCGCGACGCCCTGGCCGAGCTGGCCCGGACCCGCGGCTGGCCGGGGCCAGGCGCCGGCGGGGCCGGGGCGTGACCGTCTGCCCGGTCTGCGGGGAGCCGAACCCGGCCAGGGCCAGCTTCTGCCTGAACTGCGGGTCGCAGCTGCCGACGGCCGCGGCGGCCAGCCGCCCGGCCCGCAAGACGGTCACGGTGGTGTTCAGCGACCTGGCCGGGTCGGGAGGGCTCGGCCAGCGGCTCGACCCCGAGTCGCTGGCCGTGGTCATGGCCCGCTGGTTCGACCACATGCGGAGCCTGTTCGAGCGACACGGCGGCCGGGTGCAGAAGTTCGTCGGCGACGCCGTGGTGGCCGTGTTCGGCATCCCGGTGGTCAACGAGGACGACGCCCTGCGGGCGGTCCGGGCGGCGGCCGGGATCGCGGCGAGCCTCGGCCAGCTCAACGCCGAGCTGGAACGCGACTGGGGCGTGACGGTCGACGCAGCCTGCACCGGGGTCAACACCGGCGAGGTCGTCACCGGCGACCCGGCCATCGGCGACGCCCTGGTCCTTGGCGACGCCGTCAACGTGGCCGCCCGCCTTGAGCAGGTCGCCGCCCCCGGCGAGGTCCTGCTCGGCCAGTCGACCTACCGGCTGGTCAGGGACGCCGTCTCCGCCGAGCGGGTCACACCGCTGCACCTCAAGGGCAAGGGCGCCCCGGTGGTCGCCTACCGGCTCGGCCAGGTCGACCCGGGCGCCCCCGGGCACGCCCGCCGCCAGGACGCCCCCATCGTCGGCCGCGAGCCCGAGCTGCGCCTGTTCGCCTGGGTGTACGAGCGGGTCGTGGCCACGGCCAGCAGCCACCTGCTGACCGTGCTCGGACCGGCCGGGGTGGGCAAGACCCGGCTGGTCACCGAGGCCGTGGCCGGCCTGGCGGGGGCGACCGTGCTGCGCGGCCGCTGCCTGTCCTACGGCGAGGGCATCACCTACTGGCCGGTGGCCGAGATCGTCCGCCAGGCCGCCGGCATCACCGACACCGACACGGCGGCCGAGGCCAGGGCCCGGCTGCGCCGGCTGCTGCCCACCGGCGAGGACAGCGACCGCGTCGCCGCCCGGGTCGCCCAGCTGATCGGGCTCGACGCCGCCCCGGCCCCGGCCGAGGAGGCCGCCTGGGCGTTCCGGCGGCTGCTGGAGCTGCTGGCCGGCCGGGGGCCGCTGGTGGTGGTGCTCGACGACCTCCACTGGGCCGAGCCGGGCCTGCTCGACCTGGTCGAGCACGTGGCCGACTACGGCCGCGGCGCCCCCATCCTGCTGGTGGCCATGGCCCGGCCCGAGTTCCTGGAGGACCGGCCCGGCTGGGCCGGGGGCAAGCTGAACGCCACCACCCTGCTGCTGGAGCCGCTCGGCGACGCCGAGGCGGCCCAGCTGCTGGCCGCCCTGGCCGGCCCGGTGACCCTGCCCGAGGCGGCCACCGGCCCGATCACCAAGGCCGCCGGCGGCAACCCGCTGTTCCTGGAGGAGCTGCTGGCCGCCCTGGTCGAGGAGGGCCGGCTGCGCCGCCGCGACGGCGAGTGGGTCGCCGCCGACCTGGCCGACCTGGGGATCCCGCCCAGTATCCAGGCGCTGCTGACGGCCCGCCTTGACCGGCTGGACGAGGCCGAGCGGGCGGTGCTGGAACGGGCCGCCGTGGCCGGCCAGGTGTTCGACCGGAGCGCCGTGGTCGCGCTGAGCCCGCCGTCGGTCCGGGCCCAGGTCCCGGCCCGGCTTCAGGCGCTGGTCCGCCGCGAGCTGCTCCGCCCGGTCCCGGCGCGGCTGGCCGGCGACCAGGGGTTCCAGTTCCGCCACCTGCTGCTGCGCGACGCCACCTACGACTCGATCCCCAAGCAGGCCCGGGCCGAGCTGCACGAGCTGTTCGCCGTCTGGGGCGAGCGGACCGCCGGGGCCCGGCTGCGCGAGATCGAGGAGATCGTCGGCTACCACCTCGAGCAGGCCTGGCGCTACCGGGTCGAGCTGGGCATCGTCGACGAGCGCAACCAGCGCCTGGCCGGGGCGGCGGCCCGGCGCCTGGGCTCGGCCGGCCGGCGGGCGCTGGGCCGGGGCGACCTGCCGGCCGCCGCCAACCTGCTCGAGCGGGCCGTGAGCCTGCTCCCGGCCGGCGACCCGGGCGGCCTGGAGCTGCTCGTCGAGCTGGCCGACGTGCTCGTCTCCACCGGCGAGTTCGCCCGCGCCGAGGCGGTCCTCGGCCAGGTCGCGGCGGCCGCCGCCGACCGCGGCGACGAGCGCCTGGCCGCCCACGCCGGCGTCGCCCGGCTGCGGATGGAGGTCGGGGTGGCCAGCGACCTGGACGCCGACGCCGTCCAGGCCCAGACCCGGCGGGCCATCGCCACCTTCGCCGAGTTCGAGGACCAGCGGGGCCTGGCCAAGGCGTGGGGGCTGCTGGCCGCGCTCGGGTTCCTGCGCTGCCGCGTCGCCGAGGCCGAGGCGGCCGCCGGCCAGGCCGTGACCCACGCCCGCCTGGCCCGCGACGACCCGTCCGAGTCCTGGGCCTGGGGGCTGCTCGCCCAGGGTGCCTTCTGGGGCCCGACCCCGGCCCCCGAGGGGATCCGCCGCTGCCAGGAGCTGCTGGCCCAGGCCAACGGCAACCGCCGCTCGGAGCTGATCGCCCTCCAGTCGCTGGCCGGGCTCCAGGCCATGGACGCCCAGCCCGAGGCGGCCACGGCCAGCATCGGGCGGGCCCTGGCCCTGGCCGGCGACATGGGCGAGAACCGGGTGGCCGCCCTGGCCCGGGAGTTCGCCGCCATCGCCCTGGCCCTGTCCGGCGACCCGGCCGGGGCCGAGCAGCAGCTCCGCCACGGCATCCGGGTGCTGGAGCGCCAGGGCGAGTCGGGCATGCGCTCCAACCTCATCGCCGACCTGGCCCACGTCCTCCACCAGCTCGGCCGGCCCGCCGAGGCCCTCCAGGTCGCCATGGCCAGCCGGGCCATCGCCGCCCACGACGACCTGTTCGCCCAGGTCCGCTGGCGCGGCGCCGCCGCCCGCTCCCTGGCCGGCCAGGGCCAGGTGGCCGAGGCCGAGCGGCTGGCCGCCGAGGCGGTCGAGATCGCCGAGCCGACCGACGTCCTCAGCATGCGGGCCGACGCCCTGCTCGACCAGGCGGCCGTGGCCGCCGCCGCCGGCCGCCCCGGCGACGCCCACCGCGCGGCCCGGGCCGCCCTCGCCCTCTACCAGGCCAAGGGCAACCGCCCCGGCGCCGCCCAGGCCGAGGCCGCCCTCTAGCCGGCGCCGACCTCGGTCACCGGGGCCCTTCCAGGAACGCCAGCAGGGTCCGCACCCCCCAGCCGCTGGCCCCCTTGGGCTGGTAGTAGCGGGCCTCCTTGGCCGTGGCCGGCCCGGCGATGTCGAGGTGGGCCCAGGGGATGCCGGCGACGAACTCGCGCAGGAACAGGGCCGCCTGGACGCTGTCGCCGGGCTCGTTGCTCGCGTTCAGCAGATCGGCGACCTCCGAGTCGAGGAAGCGGCGGTAGTCCTCGATCAGCGGCAGCTCGCAGGCCAGCTCCCCGGCCCGGTCGGCGGCGGCCAGGACCTCGGCGGTGAGGGCCGAGGTGTTGCCGAACACGCCCGTGCAGCCGAGACCGAGCCCGTACACCACCGACCCGGTCAGGGTGGCCAGGTCCAGGATGGCGTCCGGCTTGGCCTCGGCGGCCAGGGCGAGCCCGTCGGCCAGGATCAGGCGGCCCTCGGCGTCGGTGTTGGTCACCTCGACGGTGATGCCGTTGCGGGCGGTGAGGACGTCGCCGGGCCGCATCGCCGAGGCCCCGGGCATGTTCTCGACCAGGGGCAGGATGGCCGTCACGGCCGTCGGCAGCTCCAGCTCGGCCGCGGCCGTGACGGCGGCCAGGATGGCGGCCGCCCCGGCCATGTCGTCCTTCATGCCGTCCATGCCGGCGCCGCGCTTGAGGTCGATCCCGCCGGTGTCGAAGGTGACCCCCTTGCCGACCAGGGCGACGTGCCGCTGCGCGCCCGGCGGCCGGTAGCGCAGCTCGACCAGCCGGGGGCCGGTGGCCGACCCGCCGCCGACGGCCAGCACGGCCCCGAACCGGCCCCGCCGCAGGGCCGGGCCGGCCAGCACCTGGTGCTCGAGGCCGGCCGCCCTGGCCAGCCGGACCGCCTCGGCGGCCAGGGTGGCCGGGTTGATCTGGCTGGCCGGCTCGTTGACCAGGTCGCGGGCGGCCAGGGTGGCCCGGGTGGCGACCTCGGCCCGGCGCAGCACCGGCCCGGCCGCGGCCAGCGACGCCTCCCCGTCGACCAGCAGGGTGACGGCGGCCAGGCCCGGGTCGGGGGCCGACTTGTGCCGCTGGAACCGGTAGGCGGCCAGCATTGTCCCCTCGGCCACCGCGGCCAGCGCTGGATCGGGGGGGCCCCCGCCGGCGAGGTGCAGGGCGACGGCCAGGGTGGCCGCCTTGCCGGCGGCGGCCACGGCCACGGCGGCGGCCCGCCGCAGGGTCTCGGGGCTGCGCCCGTCGTCGGGGCCGACCCCGACCAGCAGCACGGCCGGGGCAGCCAGGGCGCCATAGCTCGCCAGCAGCACCACGTCGTCCAGCTTCCCGGTGAACCGCCCAGCCCCCCCGGCGACCGCGGGCAGGTCGGCCCCGAGCCGCTCCAGCACGGCGGCGGTCACCGGCGGGGCCACCGGCCCGTCGGGCCCGGCCGCCACCGGCAGCACCAGCAGGTCGGCGTCGGCCCGCTCGGGGGCGACCGGGGACAGGGCCAGGCGCGGCATCGCGTGCTCCGTATGGGTATCGTCGGACCGGAAGCTGGGCGTCATCCTAGGGGAGGAGGTGGCGGGGATGTGGAGACGGCCACCACCCGACCCGGCCGCCGAGGCGGCCTGGGCCGGGTTCCTGGGCTTCGCCAAGGCCCTCGACGAGGGGAGCCGGGCGCTGCTGGCCACCGTCCCCTCGGCCCGCCGCCCGGGGGCGCCGCTTGAGGCCAGCGTCGCCGGGTTCCTGGCCGGCCTGGAGGCGGCCAGGGCCGAGCTGCCCGCCTGGGACCACCCGGCCCTGGCCGGCGCCCAGGCGGCCACCGCCGCCGCCCTCGACGCCGCCGAGCACCGCGCCCGCGACCTGCCCGCGGCCAGCGACGGCCTCGAGTTCGAGCACCGCAACGAGCGCGTGGCCGACGTCCTCGACGAGCTCCTGCCGGTCCAGGCGGCTGAGCGTTCCGTCAGGGCCCTGCGGCGCCGGGGCTACCCGGCCAGGGCCGGCGGCCGGCAGACCCGGCAGGGCCGGTAGCCGGCGGCGGCCGCCTGGGCCGCGCCCGTGAAGGTCAGGCGATGGGCGTCAGTGACCCGGCGGGCGTGGGCGCAGGTCGGGTAGCAGTAGATGCGGGTGGTGTCGCTGCCGAAGAAGCGGGTGCCGCGGCGGGCCAGGCGCTCCAGCTCGTCGGGGTCGGCGCCCTCGGCGGCGAGCAGGGCCCGCTTGTAGGGGACCCCCCAGGCGTACCCGGTCAGGCGGCCGTCGCTGCCCACCACCCGGTGGCAGGGGATCAGCACCGGGACCGGGTTGCGGCCAAGGGCCGCCCCGACCGCCCGGACGGCCGCCGGCTGGCCGAGCTCGCCGGCCACCCAGGCGTAGGGGCGGACCTGGCCGCGGGGGATCTCCTGGGCCTTGGCGAGCACGGCCCGCTCGAACTCGGTGGTGCCGCGCAGGTCGTAGCGGGGCGGGGTGCCCCGGCGGCCCGGGGTCAGGAGCCGCTCGACCTGGGCGACCAGCCGGGCCGGGGGCTGGCCGGCCGGGCGCAGGGGCCGCCGGAACCGGGCGACGAACCGCTCGGCGAAGCCGGCCTCGTCGGCGCCCGGGGCGGTGGCCGAGATGCCCCGGCCGTTGTAGGCGACCAGCAGCGGCCCGGCCGGCCCGTCGACGGTGACGAAGGCGTCGGCCAGGCCGACCCGCTCCAGCACCGCCGGGGCCAGGGTGGGCGGCGGGTCGGCCCGCAGCCCGTGGAGGCCGTCGGCCAGCTCCCGCCAGCCGCCCTCCAGCCGGTCGAGGTCGTGGTCGTTGGTGCCGTTCTGGTTCATCGTCGTGTCCGCTCCTCTCGAGCCTCCAGCGTCGCCCGCAGCTGCCGCACCCCGCGGTGCACGTGGGTCTTGACCGTGCCCACCGGCCGGCCGAGGACCTCGGCCACCTCGGCGTAGGGCAGGCCCTCGACGTGGCGCAGCACCACCGCCTCGCGCCAGCCCCGGGGCAGCCCGGCCAGGAGCTCGACCAGCAGCTCCCGCTCCTGGCGGCGCTCGGCCAGCTGGTCGGGCTGGCTGGCGGCGGGCGCGGCCACGGCCATCGCCTGACCGTCGCCGTCCTCCAGCGGCCGGGCCGGCGGCGGCCGCCGCCGCAGCCGGTTGCGGGCCAGGTTGAGGGCGATCTGCGCCAGCCAGGGCCGCAGCCGCATGGCCGCCACCCGTTCGGCCTCGTAGCCGGCCAGGGCGTGGTAGGCCCGCTCGAAGGTGTCCTGGGCGACCTCCTCGGCGTCGGCCGGGACGGCCACGACCCGCAAGGCCAGGCCGTAGACCAGCCGCTGGTGGGCAAGCACCAGCTCCTCGAACGAGCCGTCCAGGTCGTGGGCCAGGCGGGCCGGCAGCTCCGGTTGTGGTTCCATCACCGGCTTCAACACGCTCGCGCGCTGGGTGGTTTCACCCCGCAGCCTGGGAGGCGCGGCGCCGGGCGATCCCCGACAGGGCCTCCAGCACCACCCGGTTGGCCAGGAACGCGGTCACCTGGCCGGGCCCGTCGTAGACGGGGGACAGCTCGACCACGTCCATGCCGACCACCGGCAGCTCGAGCGCGCAGCGGCGGACCGCGTCCAGCAGCTCCCGGGCCGTGAGCCCGCCCGGCTCGGGGGTGCCGGTCCCCGGGGCCATGCCCGGGTCGACCACGTCGACGTCGACCGACAGGAACACCCCGTCGCAGTCGTCGGTGGCGATGGCGAACGCCTCCGACAGGCAGGCGTCAAGGCCGCGGCGGACGATCTCGGTCATCTCGAAGCTGCGCATGCCCTGGCCGGCCATCCAGGCGAGCACGTCCGGGGGCGGCCAGTAGCCGCGCAGCCCCAGCTGGAGGAACCGGTCGCCGCGGGCCGCGCCCGACTCGATGAGGCGCCGCATCGGGGTGCCGTGGCCGAGCAGGGAGCCGAAGTGGGTCTCGGCGGTGTCGGCGTGGGCGTCGAAGTGGACCACCGACACCCGCCCAAGGCCGTGGTGGCGGGCCACCCCGGTGACGTCGGGCAGGGCGATGGTGTGGTCGCCACCCAGCACCACCGGGACCGCCCCGGCCGCGGCGATGGTGTGCACCGCCCGTTCCAGCCGGGCCAGGGCCGGCTCGATCTCGCCGGCCAGCATCAGCACGTCGCCGACGTCGACCACCGTGAGGTCCCGGAGGGCGTCCACGCCAAGGGCCAGCGACGGCCGGGAGCCGTCGTGGCCCAGGTAGTCGGTGCCGCGGATGGCCGAGGGGCCGAACCGGGTCCCGGGCCGGTGGCTGGTGCCGCCGTCGAAGGGGGCGCCGACCACGACCACGTCGGCCCCCTCCAGCGACGCCGGGTCCTCCAGGTCGGCCCGCGGCACCCCGAGGAAGGTGAACTCGGGCCCGTACATCACGAAGCCGGCTGCCTCCGGGTCAGGCGGTGACATGCAGGGCCTCCAGACCGCGCAGGATGTAGGTCGGCTTCCAGGCGGGCTCGGCCGCCGGGGCCATCGCCGGCAGGCGGCGCAGCAGGGTCCCGAACGACAGCTCCAGCTCCAGCCGTCCCAGCGGCGCCCCAAGGCAGTAGTGGATCCCAGCCCCGAAGCTGAGGTGCTGGGCGGCGGTGGGGCGGGCCAGGTCGAGCCGGTCCGGGTCGGGGAAGGTCGCCGGGTCGCGGTTGGCCGAGCCGAACAGCAGCCCAAGCTCGGCCCCCTTGGGGACGGCGACCCCGGCCAGCTCCACGTCCTCCAGGACCCAGCGCTCGAACATCTGCAGGGGGGTGTCGTAGCGCAGCAGCTCGTCGATCGCCCGGGGCAGCAGGGCCGGGTCCTGGCGGAGCCGGTCCAGCTGGCCGGGATGGCGGAACAGCTGCCACCAGCCGATCCCGGTGAAGTTGACGGTGGCCTCGTGGCCGGCGTTGAGCAGCAGGACCACGGTGCCGATGAGCTCGTCCTCGGTGAGCTGGTCGCCGCCGTCGACCACCTGGGTGAGGGCGGTGACCAGGTCGTCGGCCGGGTCGGCCCGCCGGGCCCGCGACAGCCCGCGCAGGTACTCGGAGAACTCGGTGGCCGCCCGGGACGCGACCCGGCCCGCGTCCGGGGCCGGGTCGACCTCGTACATGCCGCAGATCTGGGCCGACCAGGGCCGCAGCAGCGGCCGGTCGGCCTCGGGCACACCCAGCAGGTCGCTGATCACGGCCACCGACAGCGGCTCGGCCAGCTCGGCGACCAGGTCGCCCCCGCCGGAGGCGGCCAGGGCGTCGACGAGCCGGTCGACCCGCGCCTGGACGCGGTCGCGGAGCCGCTCGACCATCCGGGGGGTGAACGCCTTGGCCACCAGCCGGCGCAGCCGGGTGTGGTCGGGCGGTTCGCGGTCCAGCATGCCGTTGCGGATCAGGTGCCAGAACGGGCCCAGCTCCTCGGGCTCCTCGGGCCGGCCCAGCTCGGCGTGGCTGGCCACGTGCAGGTAGGTGCGCCCGAAGCGGCGGTCGCGCAGCAGGGCGTTGACGTCGGCGTGGTGGGGGACCAGCCAGTGGTCGCTGCCCGGGTCGTACAGGACCCGGCCGGCCGCCCGTAGCCGTTCGTAGGCCGGGTAGGGGTCGGCCACGAAGGCCGGGTCGGACGGCGTGAAGGCGGCCGTCACGGTCACCGGCCCGGCCCCGGGGGGTCGTCGAGCCGGCCGACGGCCCGTTCCAGGGCGGCCTTGGCCCGGCCGGGGTGGAACGCGCCCGCGAACCCGTTGGCGGTCAGGGCCGCCACCTGCCGGTCGTCCAGCCCGTGGGCCTCGGCCACCACCCGGTACTCCGAGGACAGGTCGTTGCCGAACAGGGTGCGGTCGTCGGTGTTGAGGCACACCCGGGCGCCGGCGGCCAGCAGCCGCCCCACCGGGTGGTCGGACAGCTCGGGCAGCTCGGCCGAGGTCCGGGTCCAGTAGTTGGACCGGGGGCAGCACTCCAGCACGACCCGCCGCTCGACCACCTCGGCCAGCAGGTCGGGGTCCTCGGCCAGGCTGGTCGCATGCCCGATCCGGTCGGCCTGGTAGCGGTCGAGGGCGGTGCGGATGGCCGAGGGCGGCTCGGCCTCGCCGGCGTGGACGGTGACGCACAGCCCCGACGCCCGGGCGTGCTCGAACATGGCCGCGTGGGCGTCGACCCACGCCGGGGCCCGCCCCTCGACCGGGCCGGCCAGGTCGATCCCGACCACCCCCGAGTCCATCCGCCGGATGGCAGCGTCCAGCACCGGCCGGTTCCAGGCCGGGTCGACCCCGCCCATCATGCAGGCCAGCAGCACCACCCGGGTCCCGGTGGCCGCCTCGGCCTGGGTGGCCGCCTCCCCGACGCAGGCCAGCACCTCGTCGAGGGTCAGCCCCTGGTCGGTGTTCAGCCGGGGGCAGAACCGCAGCTCGGAGTAGACCACCCCGTCGGCGGCCAGGTCCTCGACCAGCTCGGTGGTCACTCTGGCCAGGTGCTCCTTGGTCTGCAGCAGCGGCAGCAGCACCTCGAACCCGGCCAGGGCCTCGGCCAGCCCGGCTCTGCGGGTCACCCGCACCCTGGCCATGGCCGCCCCCTCGGGCGCGTCGGCGGCCACCACCCCGACCTCCCGGGCCAGCTCCTCGACCGTCGCCGGCCGCAGCGACCCGTCGAGGTGAATGTGCAGCTCGGCCTTTGGCAGCCGGCGCAGCGCGTCGTCAGTGACGGCGACCAAACCAGTTCCTCCTCAGCGCAGTTGGGCGGCAGCGGTAGCCTACCTGCCCGACCCCTCGAAGGAGGCGACGCCCATGCCCGGCCCCGACGGCGAGCGGCCCACGACCCGCGACGACGTGCTCCCGGCCGGGGCCCGCCACTGCTTCGCCTGCGGCGACGCCAACCCGATCGGCATGCACCTGAACGACATCCGCCGCGACGGCGACCAGGTCCTGGCCACCCTGCACCCCCGCCCCGAGTTCCAGAGCTACCCCGGCGTCCTCCACGGCGGCCTGTCGGCCACCGCCCTGGACGAGGTCATGGGCTACGCCTCCATCCTCCTCGCCGGCATCTGGGCCGCCACCGCCACCATGGACCTCCGCTACCGCGCCCAGGTCCCCTATGACGCCCCCCTCCCCCTGGTCGCCGGCCTCACCGACACCCGCGGCCGCCGCGTCCGCACCTGGTCCCGCCTCCACCTCCCCTCCGGCGAGGTCGGCGCCGAAGCCACCGCCCTGTTGGTCGCCCTCCCCGACGACCTGGCCGACCGCGCCCGCGCCCTGTACGGCCCGATGGCCTGAGCCATGGAACGGCGACGGGCGCTAGAAGGCGGCCGACCGTCGTCGGCGGCGGGCTCGGCGGAACATGCCGTAGGCGGCCCAGCCGAACACCAGCAGCACGAACACGACCAGGATGGGGAGGAACACCGCGACCAGGCTCATGCCGAGCGAGGCGACGTCTTCGGCGGCGCTGACGAACGGGGTCCCGGTGCCGACGGTGGTGACGTTGACGATGGGCCGGGCGGTGGCCTTGGTGGCGTGGACGACCCCGGCCACGACGACGCCCAGCAGGACACCGGCCCAGGGGTGCTGCTGCATCCAGGTGGAGTTGTCGGCCTGTTCGGCGGCGGTGGTGGCGGCGAAGATGACCCCGCCGACGGTGGGGCGGACCAGGGTCTGGACGGCGTCGTTGACGTGGTCGACGACGGCCACCTTGTCGAGGATGAGCTCGGCCGCGAGCAGGACCGAGACGATGGCGATGGCCCAGCCGGACTGGATCCAGCGGTAGGGCTCGGG
>JASLIH010000101.1 GCA_030152105.1 Actinomycetes bacterium | reverse complement strand
CTCCTCGAGCTCGACCCGGTCGCCGGTGGCGACCCGGACCGGGTCGACCGCGTCCAGCCCGGGGGCGAGCGGCTGCATCATCGCCCGCGCCGGGACTGTCACCAGCCGCAGCCCGCCGAGGTCGGGCAGGCCGAGCCGGTGGAGCAGGCGCAGGCGGGCGGCCACGGTCTCGGAGCGGGGCGAGAGCCGCTCGTGGGGCAGGGTCTCCCAGGCCGGGAAGGTGGCCGCCGAGTCGGGCCCGAGGAAGGCGGCGACGTCGGCGGCCAGGGCCTCGGCGTCGGCGGTGGTGGCGGTGGTGACGACCACCAGCCGCCCGCCGGCGCTGGCGATCCCGGCCAGCAGGAACGCCCTGGCCACGTCGGGGACGACCACCTCGGGCCGTGGGGTGCCGGCGCGCGGGTCGAGCCCGCCGAGCAGCTCGGCGAAGGTGGGGTCGTCGGTCCAGCGGTCGAGCAGGGGGGTGAGGCGCACGGGTGTCCTTTGCGGCGGTAGCACAGTCGGGTAGCCCCCGACGGCCGCAGCCGGGGGGCTCCCGCTCTGTTCAACGTCCAGGCTACCGCAGCATTCCCACAGTCAGCCGGTGAGGCCGAGATGGCCCTGCAGGGCGCCGAACACCTCCACCCAGCCGTGCTCGTAGGCGGCCCGGGTCTCGTCGTCGATCGGCCCGACGGCATGGTGGGACAGCCGCACCAGGGTGGCGCCGTCGCGCTCGGAGAGGGACATGGCGAACACGCCGGCCACCGGGCCCGACATGCCCATCGGCCCGGTGCAGGTCAGCTGCTCGGGCCGGCGGATGCCGGTCACGGTGGCGTACAGCGCGCCGTCGCCGTCGCCCCAGTCCTCCCAGAAGCGGCCCCCGACCCGCGGCTCCAGGTGCACCGAGGACCCCTCCCGGAAGGTGTGCGGCCACCACTCCCCCATCCGGCACAGCGCCTCGAACACCTTCTCCCGCGGGGCGGCCACCGCCACCTCCTGCTCGACCTCCAGGGTCGTGGTCATGCCGGCTCCTTCCCGCCGCTCGGCCGTCTCCTTGAGCCGGAGCAGCGACTCGGCCCAGCGGTCGGCGTGCGGGCGCATCCAGCGCTCGTAGGCCTGCCGCAGGGGCACCCCGTTGAGGTGGTTCCAGCGCTCCCGGCCCCGCCGCCGCGCCACCACCAGCCCTGCCGTCTCCAGCACCCCCAGGTGCTTCATCACCGCGAACCGCGACACCTCCGGGAACGCCCCGCTGAGCTCCCCGGTGGTCCGGGCCCGGTCGGCCAGCAGGTCCAGGATCGCCCGCCGGGTCGGGTCGGCCAGCGCCTTCCAGACCAGGCTGGTGTCGTCGGCCATGGCGGGAACCTCCGGAGACATTATGTGACTTCCTAGTCACATAATTACGTGACCGGATGGTCACACAGTGGCGCCGGCCTTGTCAAGCCTCCGTTGCGGCAGCCAGCTCGACGAGCCCGGCGGCGAGCTCGGCGGCCCGCCAGGCGACCAGGTCGGGCGCCGGGTGGAGCGCGCGTCAGTGCGCTGAGCAGGCGGCGAGGAGTGACGACTCGTCGGGGAAGTGGTTGTAGACGGTCATTCGCTGCACCCCGACGGTTGGCCACGTCCTCGGGCCCGGCGAGGGCGAGGCCGTGCAGCTGCTCGCCCTCGGCGTCCGCTTTCTGATCGACGGCCGGCGGACCGGCGGTGCGTTCAGCCTGGTCGAGCACCCGCTCCCGCCACGCGCCCTGGGGGCGCCGCTCCACACCCACGGCAACGAGGACGAGTACTCCTATGTGGTGGAAGGCCGCTTCGGCCTCCAACTCGGCGCCGAGGTGCTCGAGGCGGGACCCGGCGACCTCGTCTTCAAGCCCGGCGGTGTCCCCCACACCTTCTGGAACGCCGGCGACGAGCCGGCCCGCCTGCTCGAGCTGATCTCCCCCGCCGGGTTCGAGAACTACTTCCGCGAGCTCGCCCCGCTCCTCGCCGCACCCGGCCGCGACGAGGCCGCCATCGCCGAGGTCGTCGCCCGCTACCAGCTCGACATCGACTTCGCCACCATCCCCACGCTGGCCGAGCGGCACCACCTGCGACTGGCCTAGCGTCCCTTCAGTCGGCCGGCGGCAGCTGGGGGATGACCACGCCCAGGTCGAGGTTGCCGCCGGTGAGGACGGTGCCGACGCGCTGGCCGGTGAGGTCGCCGGCCTTGCCGGCGAGGAGGGCGGCGACGGTGGCCGCCCCGGCCGGCTCGACCACGACCTTCATCCGTTCCATGACGAACCGGACCCCGGCCAGGAGCTCGGCCTCCGACAGCAGGACGACCTCGTCGACCAGGTCGCGGAAGAGGGGGAAGGTGAGGGGGCCGGCGAAGGGGGCGCAGAGGCCGTCGGCGACCGAGCGGGCGACGATCGGGACCGGGCGGCCGGCGGCCAGGGCGGCGGTCAGGGCGGCGGCGCCCTCGGGCTCGACCGCGACCACCCGGCAGTCGGGGTTGGCGTCCCGCACGGCCAGGGCGGTGCCGCAGGTGAGGCCGCCGCCCCCGACGCTCACCACCCAGACGTCGACCGGGCCGGCGTCCTCGACCAGCTCCAGGCCGACGGTGCCCTGGCCGGCGACGATCTCGGGGTCGTCGAAGGGGTGGACGAAGGTGAGGCCGCGCTCGCCCTGGAGCCGCTCGCACTCGGCGAACGCCTCGGTGGTGGTGTCGCCGTGCAGGATCACCTCGGCGCCGTAGCTCCAGCAGGCGGCCACCTTGGCGGCCGGGCTGTAGGTCGGCATGACCACGGTCGCCTTGGCCCCGGTCTGGGCCGCCGCCCAGGCCACGGCGGCGCCGTGGTTGCCGGCGGTGACGCACACCAGCCCCCGCTCGCGGGCCTCGTCGGGCAGGGTGAGCAGGCGGTTGAGGGCGCCGCGGGCCTTGAACGAGCCCGTCTTCTGGACCGCCTCGTCCTTGACCAGGACCTGGGCGCCGGTGCGCCCGTCGAGAGTGGCCGAGGTGCGCACCGGGGTCCGGTGCACCTGGCCGGCGATCCGCGCCGCTGCGGACCGCACCGCTGAAGGGTTCACCTTCGCTCCTTCCTGCAACCGCTCGGGGTGGCGGGAACCGAGCACAGGATAGGCGGCCGTCAGCGGTTGTGGCGGTCCTGGGCCCGTTCCAGCGGGAGGTGGACGAGGTCCATGGCGGCGTCGGCGGCCCGGGCGACCAGGACGGCGAAGTCCTCGGCGTCGCGCTTGGCGATCGGCTCGAGCACGTAGTCGGCCGGGTCCTTGCGACCGGGGGGGCGGCCGACGCCGACGCGGACCCGCAGGAAGTCCGGGGAGCCGAGCCCCTTGGCGACGTCCTTGAGGCCGTTGTGGCCGGCCGTGCCGCCGTCCCGGCGGACCTGGATCTTGCCGTAGGCCAGGTCGATCTCGTCGTGGACGACGATGATCCGCTCCACCGGCGTCTTGTACCAGCGGGCCAGCAGCGAGGCCGGGCCTCCGGACTCGTTGACGTAGCTGTTGGGCCGGGCCAGCACGACCCGGGTGTCGCCGTCGCGGATCTCGGCCACCTGGGCCCGGTTGCGGGTCCGCTTCAGCTTGGCCCCGGCCCGTTCGGCCAGCAGGGCGACCACCATGGCCCCGGCGTTGTGCCGGGAGTTGCCGTACTCGTCGTCGGGGTTGCCGAGCCCGAGCACGATCCAGGGGCCGCCGTCGCTGCCGGCGGCGGTCATCGTGGTCCGCTTCCGGAGCTGGAGTGGCACCGGCCGCCTAGGCCTCGGACCGGTCCTCGCCCTCGCCGGCGTCCTCGGCGGTGGCGCCCTCGCCACCCTCGGCGGCCTCGCCCTCCTCGCCCTCGGCGGGCTCGGGCTCGGCCTCGACC
Organism: Actinomycetes bacterium; assembly: GCA_030152105.1. The sequence goes on along the minus strand of JASLIH010000101.1, from coordinate 4,899 downwards.
GTCGGCGCGGCCACGGACACGACCACGGCCTCGGGGTCGTCGAGGATGACGGCGCCGCCGGGAGCCTTGAGGTCGGCGACCCGCAGCACGTCCCCGATGGCCAGGCCGGACACGTCGGCCTCGATCGCCTCGGGCACGGCGGTCACCTCGGCCTCGACGTTGAGCTGGTACAGGTCCTGGTCGGCGATGCCGCCCTCGCGGACCCCGGGCGCCTCCCCGACCAGGCGCACCGACACCTGGACGTGGACCTTCTCGCCCCGGCGGACCTGGAGGAAGTCGACGTGGATGAAGTCGCCCCTGACCGGGTGACGCTGGATCTCCTTGGCCAGGGCCAGGTGCTTGTCGCGCCCGACCTCCAGCGAGATCAGCACGTTGGCGCCGGCGTCGGTTCGCAGGGCCTGGCCGAGCTGGCGGGCGTCGACGCTCAGGTGCTGGGGCTTGGTGCCGTGGCCGTACAGCACGGCCGGGACCCGGCCGGTGGCCCGCAGCCGGCGGGCGACCCCCTTCCCGGCGTCCGAGCGGTTCTCGGCGGCCAGCTTGTACTCGGACATGGGGGACGAGCCTCCTCGACGCGAAATTCGTGCGCACACAACGAATGCCCGGCCAGGGCCGGGGACGACGGCGAGGGTAGCAGTGCTCAGGCGATGAGGTCCAGCTCGAGGGCCGGCCCGTGCTTGTCCTCGATCAGGTCCAGCACGGCCTCCTCGACCGGGCCCTGGTGGGCCGGCTCGCCGAGCTCGCCGACCTGGCCGAGCTGCTCCAGGGCGCCGGCGATGGTCAGGCCGGACCGGTAGCGGTCGAACACCCGCGGGTCGATGTAGGAGGCGCGGCAGACCGCCGGGGTGTTGCCCAGGTAGTGGGCGACCTCCTTGACCGCCCGGGTGATCGCCCTGGCCCTGGCCGTCCTGGACCTGGCCTGGGGGAACGAGCTGGCCATGGCCACCGAGGCGAGCACGGTGGCGCTCCAGGTGCGGAAGTCCTTGGCGGTGAAGTCGCCGCCGGTCTGCTCCCTGATGTAGGCGTTGATGTCGTCGGAGCGGACGTCCACCCAGGCCCGGCCGTCCTTGAAGGCGAGCAGGTCGGGGCCGCCGCCGCGGCGGCGCTTGAGCTGGGCGACGACGTCGCTCACGGACGGGTCGAGGACCGAGGCCAGGCGCCGCTTGCCGCTCTTGGCCACGTAGTCGAAGGAGATCAGGTCGCCGTCCAGGCGCACGTGGCGCTTCTGGATGGTGGCGAGGCCGTAGGTCTGGTTCTGCTCGGCGTAGTCCTCGGTGCCCATCCGGAAGAAGCCCCGGTCCAGCAGCCGGGTCGCGCAGGCCAGCACCCGCTCACGGGACAGGCCGGGCTGGGTCAGGTGCTCGGCCGCCCGCTCGCGCAGCCCGGGCAGGGCGTGGGCGAACTCCAGCATGTGGTCGAACTTGGCCGCCTCGCGCCGGGTCCGCCAGGCCTCGTGGTAGAGGTACTGGCGGCGGCCGGCAGCGTCGGTCCCGACCGCCTGGAGGTGCCCGGTGGGGATGGGGCAGATCCACACGTCCTTCCAGGCCGGCGGGATCCCCAGCCCCCGGATCCGGGCCAGCGTCTCGGGGTCGGTGACCGCCTGCCCGTCGGGCTCCTCGTAGCTGAAGGACCGCCCCCGTCGCCGGCGGTGGATCCCCGGGCCCGAGCAGTCGACCCGTCTGATCCTGGCCATGGCGCCTAGGAGGCCGGAGGGGTGGCGGTCCGCTCCCGTTGCTCCTGGGGCAGGCCGGCCTCGGCCGGGGTGAGCCAGCGGGCGGTGCCGATCCTGCCCGAGGCGTCGAAGGCCAGCTCGACCACGAACCGGCCGGCGGCGCTGTCGACCTCAAGGCGGCCGCGGTCGCTGCCCTGGCCGGCCGGGCGGGCCGTCACCTGGCCCCGGCGCAGCAGGTCCTCGTGCCACCCGCTGATCCCCGGCCGGCCCGAGATGCGCTCGTCGGCGCTGGCCAGCAGGCTGTTCTCGGCGTACAGGTCGGCGGCCAGGCCGGCGTCGCCGGCGTCAAGGGCCGAGGCGTAGGCGGTCATCACGGCCTCCGGCTCCTGGCCACCTGGTTCGTCCATGTCGTCTCTCCTATCCCGTCAGGGGGCCCCCGAATCAGGCAGGCCGCCCCGGGCCAGGATGTCGCCCAGGTCGAACTCGACCGGCCGCTCGATCTGGGCGTAGGTGCAGGAGGAGGGGTCGCGGTCATAGCGCCAGCGCCGGAACTGGGCGGTGTGGCGGAAGCGCCGGCCCTCCATGTGGTCGTAGGCCACCTCGACCACCAGCTTGGGGTCGAGCAGCTCGAAGGTCAGGTCCTTCTTGGCGTTCCAGCGCGAGACCATGCCGCCCGGGGTCCGCTCCGGGGTGGAGTACCCGGTCCAGGGGTGCTCGGCGCCCTCCTCCAGGCGGTAGGGGGCCAGCTCGTCCAGCAGCTCGCGGCGCCGCTCCATCGAGAACGAGGCTGACACCCCGACGTGCTGGAGCCGGCCCTCCTCGTCGTTGAGCCCGAGCAGGAGCGAGCCGACCACCGGGCCCTTCTTGTGCCAGCGGAAGCCGGCGACCACGCAGTCGGCGGTCCGCTCGTGCTTGACCTTGAACATGACCCGCTGGTCCTCCAGGTAGGGCAGGTCGCGGGGCTTGGCGATGACCCCGTCGAGGCCGGCGCCCTCGAACACCCGGAACCAGCGCTCGGCCTGGCGCATGGAGTCGGTGAACGGGGTGGTGAACACGGGCGGCCCCGCCCCGGCCAGGGCCTCGGAGAGGGCGGCCCGGCGCTCGGCCAGGGGCCGTTCCATCAGCGACTCGTCGCCGAGGGCGAGCAGGTCGAAGGCGATCAGCCAGGCCGGCGTCTGCTCGGCGAGCAGGTTGACCCGGGAGGCGGCCGGGTGGATGCGCTGGAGCAGGGCCTCGAAGTCGAGGCCGGGGCCGCTGGCGATCACGATCTCGCCGTCGACCACGCAGCGTGGCGGGAGCTGGGTACGGGCCGCCTCCACGATCTCGGGGAAGTAGCGGGTCAGCGGCCGTTCCTTGCGGCTGCCGAGCTCGATCTCGTCACCGTCGCGGAAGACCACGCAGCGGAACCCGTCCCACTTGGGCTCGTACAGCATCCCCTCGGGCAGGATCGACACCGACTTGGCCAGCATGGGGCGGATCGGGGGCATCACCGGCAGGTCCATGCCCTCGATGGTGCCACGACGGGACCGCCCCTGGGGGGATCCCCGGGGGCGGTCGTTTTGGTCGTCAGTTCTGGGACGGGCCCTCGGAGATGGCCTCGATCAGGTCGCCCTTGGAGCTGTCGTCCTCCAGCTCGCGGGCGATGTCGGCCACCGAGATGATGCCGACCAGCTTGTGGCCGTCGATCACCGGCAGGCGGCGGACCTTGTACTGGGCCATCGTGCGCAGGGCCTCCTGGATGGACTCGTCGGCCCCGATGGTGACCGGCTTGCCCTCGCCGAGCTCGCCGGCCCGGGTCGAGGACGGGTCCTTGCCCTTGGCCAGTGCCTTCACGACGATGTCACGGTCGGTGACCATGCCCTTGAGGCGGTCGTCCTCGCCACAGATGGGCATGGCCCCGTACCCGCGGTCGGCCATCTTCCTGGCCGCGTCGAGCAGGGTCTCGTTCTCCCCGACGCACTCGGCGTTCGGGGTCATGACGTCGCGGGCTGTCTTCGGCATTGCGGCGCGCTCCTCCTGGTCGTTGGTCGTCGCTGCCCTGCCTAGCCCCGGACCTGGCTGGGCAAACCGATCGGCCTGGCGCTGACGCCCCGTGGGAGCCGCGAACGGCGGTTAGAGCTGGTTCTGGTCGTTGAAGATCTCGGAGACGCTGGCGTCCTCGAACACCGCCCGGATGGCGTCGGCGACGATGCCGGCCACCGACAGCACCCGGATCTTGTCGATCCGCTGGTCCTCGGCCAGGGGCACGGTGTCGGTGACCACGACCTCGCCGATGGGGGCGTTCTTGAGCCGGTCGATGGCCGGGCCGGAGAAGATCCCGTGGGTGGCGGCGGCCGTCACCCGGTCGGCGCCGCTGTCCATCAGCACCTCGGCCCCCTGGACGATGGTGCCGGCGGTGTCGATCATGTCGTCGATCAGCACGCACTGGCGGCCCTCGACCTCGCCGACCACCTCGCGGACCTCGACCTTGTGGGCCTCGGTGCGGCTGCGCCGCTTGTGCAGGAAGGCCAGAGGGGCGCCGAGCTGCCCGGCCATCTTCTCGGCCGTCCTGACCCGCCCGGCGTCGGGGGCGACCACCACCAGGTCGCGGCCCTCGCAGCTGGCGCGGATGTGCTCGGCCAGCACCGGCATGGCCGTCAGGTGGTCGACCGGCCCGTCGAAGAACCCCTGGATCTGCCCGGAGTGCAGGTCCATGGTGATCAGCCGGTCGGCCCCGGCGGTGTCCAGCATGTCGGCCACCAGCTTGGCCGAGATGGGCTCGCGGCCCCGGCCCTTCTTGTCCTGCCGGGAGTAGCCGTAGTAGGGGACGACGGCGCTGATCCGCTTGGCCGACGCCCGCTTGAGGGCGTCGATCATGATCAGCTGCTCCATGATCCGCTCGTTCACCGGCGCGCTGTGGGTCTGGATGACGAACGCGTCGGTGCCGCGCACGCTCTCCCCGAACCGGGCGTAGGTCTCGCCGTTGGCGAAGTCGCGGACCTCGACCGAGCCGCACTCGATCCCGAGGTGCCTGGCCACCTCGCCGGCCAGCTCGCGGCTGGCCCGCCCAGCGAACAGCATCAGGTGACGGCGCCCAAGCGCCTCCACCTGCTTGGGTGTCACCCCATTGCTCACCGTGGCCTCCCCGTCACTCCTTGCTCCTCTGCCGGCGGCGCCTGGCCGCCCAGCCCTCGATCGTCCGCTGGTCGGAGCGTTCGATGGCGAGGGCGTCGGGCGGTACGTCCTTGGTG
>JASLIH010000096.1 GCA_030152105.1 Actinomycetes bacterium | reverse complement strand
GAACAGGATGGTGCAGCCGCGCTGCTGGAACTCGCTGATCTTGTTCAGGCACTTGCGCTGGAACGACTCGTCGCCGACGGCCAGGACCTCGTCGACCAGCAGGATGTCGGGGCTGACGTGGACGGCCACGGCGAACCCGAGACGGACGTACTGGCCGGAGCTGTAGTGCTTGACCTGGTTGTCGATGAACGGCTCGAGCTCGGCGAACGCGACGATCTCATCGAAGTGGCGCTCGGTCTCGCGCCGGCTCAGGCCGAGGATGGCCGCGTTCAGGTAGACGTTCTCGCGGCCGGTCAGCTCGCCGTTGAAGCCGGCCCCCAGCTCCAGCAGCGACGCGATCCGCCCCCGGACGGCCACCGTGCCGGTGGTCGGGGCGAGGATGCCCGAGAGGACCTTCAGCAGCGTCGACTTGCCCGAGCCGTTGGGGCCGATCAGCCCGACGGTCTGGCCGGCGCCGATTTCCAGGTCGACCTCGCGCAGCGCCCAGAACGCCTCCGAGCTGGACTGGCGGTGCAGCAGCAGCCGCTCTTTGAGGCTGGTGGCCCGCTTGTGGTGGAGCAGGAAGCGCTTGCCGACCCCGTCGGCCACGATCGTCGGGGAGCCCACTACAGCTCCTCGGCGAAGTCGGCCTGGAGCCGCCGGAAGGTCCACAGCCCGGCGACCAGCAGGACCGCCGAGATGGCGGCGGCCACGGCCAGCCACTGGAGGTAGAAGCCGTAGCCGCCGGACGGCAGGACCTGCACCAGCTGGCCGTTGCTGCCGGTCACCACCGGGTGGACGTAGAAGGCCCGCTGGGCGGCCACCACCACCGCGGTCATCGGGTTGGCCATGTAGAACTTGAACAGCCAGAGCACCCCGGACCTGGCCAGCTCGTCGCGGACCACGGTCACCGGGTAGACGATCGGGGTCAGCCAGAACCAGGCCAGCAGGGCGATCTCCAGCAGGTGCTGGACGTCGCGGTAGCGCACGTTCAGGGACGACGCGAGCAGCGACATGGCCACCGTGAAGATCACGGTGACGGCCAGGGCGGGCAGCAGCAGCAGCAGCTGGGGCCCGAACGCGTCCGGGTAGAACGGGATCAGGAAGACGAAGAACACCAGCAGCTGGAGCACCAGGTGGACGCCGGCGAAGCCGACCGAGGCGAGCGGCAGCACCACCCGGGGAAAGCGGACCTTGCGGACCAGGTTGGCGTTGCCGACCACGGCCCCGGTGGCGTCAAGGGTGGCCGAGTTGAAGAAGCTCCAGATCAGGAACCCGGACATGAACAGCACCGCGAACCAGGGCACGTTGTTCTTCAGGAAGAAGGTGAACACCAGGGTGAACACGGCCAGGTAGAGCAGCGGGTTGGCCAGCGACCAGATGAACCCGAGGGCCGAGTTCTTGTACTTGACCTTGAGGTCCTTGCGGACGAGCTCGGTCAGGAGCTCGAGGCGGACCCGCGACTGCGCTGCCGCCCGGGCGTCCGCCGCCTGCTGGAGCTGCACCATCGGCTACCTGTCCCTGTCTCCGGCCATCTGACGGTGAAGCTTAGCGGGCCTCGGCGTCCCGGCTCCGGCGACGGCCACAAACCGCAGGCGCCAGTAGTCGGCCACCCAGCCGTCGCCGCGGCGCAGCCGGGGCGACGCCAGCTCGCCGGCCCGGGCCACCACCCCCGGCAGCGCGGCCGCCGGGACGGTCGCGGTCAGCTGCCCGCCGAACATGGTGAACCAGTCGGCCAGGCCGGCGGGGCCGCCGGCCAGCGGGGTCGGCCTGGGGAAGTGCTCCATCATGGCTACCCGGAACCCGCCGGCCTCCAGCAGGGTGGCGTACTGGGCCGGGGTCGGGAAGTACCAGGGGCAGGCCGGGGCGGGCAGGCCGGCCTCGGCCAGGGCGGCGCCAAGGGCGTCCAGGATGGCGTCGATGTTGCCGGACCCGCCCAGCTCGGCCACGAACCGGCCACCGGGGCGCAGGACCGCCCGGACCCGGCCGATCACCTCGGCCGGGCGGGGCATCCAGTGGAGGGCGGCGTTGGAGAAGACGGCGTCGACCGGCTCGGCCAGGGTCAAGGCGTGCCCGTCGGCCAGCAGGACCCGGTCGTCGCCGAGCCGCCGCCGGGCGGCCGCGACCATCGCCGGGTCGCTGTCCAGGGCCAGCACCCGGGCGCCGGTGGCGGCGATGGCGGCGGCCAGCTCGCCGGTGCCGCAGCCCAGGTCGAGCACGACCTCACCGGGTCGCGGGCCGAGCAGCTCGACCAGGTCGCCGGCCATGCCGGAGACGAAGCCGAACTGCCGCTGGTAGCGGTCGGCGTCCCACCCGGCGGTCACTCGGCCCCGCCTAGCGGATGCCGAGGTCGGTGGCGATCTCTCGCCAGCGGGTGGCGAACGCCTCCTCGGAGAAGGCCCCGGCCCGCTCGGTGGCGCTGGCGGCCAGCCGGGCCCGGAGCTGCTCGTCGCCGGCGACCATGCGGGTCAGGGCCTCCAGCTCGGCCAGGGTCGTCCAGCGGTAGCCGTCGGTGCCGTGGCGGACGATCTCGCGCTGGCCGGCCTTGTCGATCACCACCGGGACGCAGCCGGCGGCCATCGCCTCGACGGTGGTGATGCCGAAGTGCTCGAACACCCAGGGGGCGGCCTCCTCGTCCTCGCCCAGGCCGGTGGCCACCCAGAACACCGAGCTGGTGGCGAACAGGTCCTCGACCAGGGTCCTTGGGGCGTTGGCGTGGATGTGGACGGGCAGCCCTTCGGCGGCCCGCCTGACCTCGGCAAGGTACGGCCGGTGGGCCGGCTCGCAGCCGCCGACCAGGTGCAGCTCCCAGCCGTCCAGCCCGCCGCCCTGGACCATCTCGCCGAACGCCCGGACCTGCTCGAGCTGCTTCTTGGAGTGGCCATAGCCGGGGGCGATGAACCGGCCGACGGTCAGGATGCGCCTGGTCTTGTTCCCGGGGCGCAGGTCGCGGGTCCGGATGGGCGGGAACAGCACGTCCGAGTCGACTCCCCACAGCCGCCGGATCCAGTGCCGGGTGTACTGGGAGTTGGCCAGCACGCGCTCGTAGTGGTCGAGGAACTCGAGGTCGCTGGGGTCGCGCAGCAGCCACGGGAACCGCTCGCCGGCCCAGCGCCGCGGCTCCCAGGTGGCGTCGGCCATGTGCAGCCTGCTCACCGCCACGCCAAGGGTGCGGTCGTCGCCGGCCCCGGGGACGAAGGCGTCGCTGTCGAAGACGACCTCGCGGTCGCGGTCGCTCGGCGGCAGCTCCAGCTCGTGGCGGCGGAAGCCGGCCGGCGAGGCCTCCAGCCGGGCCAGCTCGGTGCCGCCCTCGTGGCTGATGACCACCTCGGCCGGGCCGGGGCCGCCGGGGCGGCCCAGGTCGAACACCACCCGCTTGGCCGGCCCGCCGGCCAGCTGGAGCGCGGCCCGGCCGCTGGTCCAGACCCAGGTCCGGCGGCGGCCGCCCTCGGGCGGGAACCAGCCCAGCCCCCACTCGACCACCCCCGGCTTGGCCTCACGGACGTGGCGGCCCAGCAGCCGGACCAGGCGCCGCTGCCAGCCGGCCAGGTCGTGGTCGAACGGGGTCGGGAAGTAGCAGAGGTACAGGTTGCGGCGGGCCTGGGCCTTGACCCGGCTCATGTAGGAGGCGTTGATGAACAGCTCGTACTCGGCCGACAGGCGGGCCACCTGGGGCTCGCCCCGCTCGGGGACGATGCGGAGGTTCACCTTGCCGAGGTTGAGGCCGAGGTGGTCGGCCAGGAGGTCCTTGCCGACGTCTCTGTGGCCGACCAGGTCGACCTCGTGGCCCTCGTCGGCCAGGACCTGGGCGAGCATGCTGCTGTGGCGCTCTCCCCCACCCATGGACTGCAGGAACCGGTTGTAGACCGCCACCTTCAAAACGCGCTAGCTCCCCGGTACTCCGGGCCCAGGGGTCAGCCCCGGGCGACGACGTAGGTCTCGTTGCTCTGGTACAGCCCCCACACCAGCTTGTCGTGGGCCCTGCGGATCTCCCGGAGGGCCTCGGTCGTCTCCTGGAGCCGGCCGGCCAGCACCTTGACCACGTGGGCCAGCTCGTACGCCCACTCCGGGTCGTGGTGGTGGTCGGTGACCCGGCCCTTGCGGTCGCGGTGGTCGAGGCTGACCTGGAGCTTGCCCATGGCCCGCTCGACCAGGTCGTCCAGGGGCGGGTGGACGACCGGCTCGGGACCAAGGTACTCCGGCGGCGGGCCGGGGTGGTTGGCGGGGTTGGTGCCGGTGCTCTCCACCTCGAGGCCGGCCTCGCGGCAGAGGAACTCGAGCAGGGGAAGGTCGTAGAAGCGGACGTGGGTCGGGTCGCGCCAGAAGTCGTGGCTGAGCACGGCGTAGCAGGCCGGGTTCGGGGTCACGGCCACGAACCGGCCGCCGGGGGCGAGCACCCGCCGGACCCCGGCGAGCAGCTCCCTGACCTGGTCGGGGGTGAGGTGCTCGACGAAGTGGGCGCAGAAGACCCCC
>JASLIH010000361.1 GCA_030152105.1 Actinomycetes bacterium | reverse complement strand
ACAGCGGAGTGAGGCGTGATGGCCGGAGTGCCCAGCGGGTTCCCAGTGGTCGTGGTCGGAGCGGGCCAGGCTGGCCTGGCGGTGAGCTACGAGCTGACCGCCCGCGGGGTCGAGCATGTGGTGCTGGAGCGGGCACGGGTTGGCCAGAGCTGGCTTGGTCTGTGGGACAGCTTCTGCCTGGTGACGCCGAACTGGACCATGAGCCTGCCGGGCGCTGCCTATTCGGGCGACGACCCGGAGGGGTTCGTCCCTCGTGATGAGATCGTCCGATACCTGCAGCGGTACGCGTCGAGGTTCGGTGCGCCGGTTCGCGAGGGAGTGGGCGTGGACAGCCTCGAACCCGGACCCGGCGGCGGGTTCCTGCTTCGCACCTCGGCCGGCGAGCTGCGGGCGGAATCGGTCGTTGTGTGCACGGGCGCCTATCAGCAGCCCCATCGCCCCGAGGTCGCGAACCGGTTCCCACACGACGTGCTGGTGATCGGTGCTCGGGACTACCGCAACCCGGCAGCCCTTCCGCCGGGAAAGGTCCTGGTCGTGGGCAGCGGCCAGACCGGCTGCCAGCTCTCCGAGGAGCTACACGAGTCGGGTCGCGAGGTGTTCCTGGCCTGCGGCCGGGCGCCGTGGCTGCCGCGGCGGCCCGGCGGCCGCGACATCGTCACCTGGCTCAAGGAGACCACCTTCTTCGACACCCCGCTCAGCGCCCTGCCCTCACCGGCGGCTCGGCTGGGCGCCAACCTGCTGGTGACCGGCCAGCGAGGCGGCCATGACCTGCACTACCGCACCTTGCAGGCAATGGGGGTACAGCTCCTGGGTCGCTTGGCCGGGGTGGAGGGACATCGAGCGTCCTTCGCCGGTGACCTGGCCGACTCGGTCGCCTTCGGCGATGCCCGCTACGCCGACATCCGAAAGCTGCTCACCGAGCAACTCCCTACCAAGGGGATCACGGCGCCCGAGCTGCCCGACCCTCCACCATTTCACGCCGACCCGCCGCTGGAGCTGGACCTCAACGGCTTTGGCGTGGTGATTGTCACCTCCGGTTTCCGTCCCGACTATGGGCAATGGGTACGGTTCCCCGCCTTCGACGCCATGGGCTTCCCACTCGCCGACAACGGGGCAAGCACGGTGGTCCCGGGCCTGTTCTTCTGCGGCGTCCACTTCCTACGCAAGCGCAAGTCCTCGGTGCTGTTCGGCGTGGGCGAGGATGCCGCCATCGTGGCCCAATCGATCGCCCACCACCGGTCACCGCACCGCACAACCCCACCAAGCGCCTGAACGAGGATGTCCTCGGCCGACTGGCCGCCTGGACCTTCGGGCCCGCCGAGGCGGCCCGGGTCGCGGCACCGGCACTGCTGATCTGCGGAGCCGAATCCCGCCCCTGGTTCCGCGAGAACGTCGCAATCCTGGCCGACAGGCTGCCCGATGTGCGCACGGAAACCCTGCCCGAGCTGGATCACCTCGCCCCGCTCACCCACCCCGGGGAGCTCGCCTCAACCATCGGGGAATTCGTCAGCCACACAGCACCCACGCCCTCCTGACGACGGCCGGCGCAGGAGTTGGGTGGATATGCCCTAGTGCGGCAGGGCGTCGGTGGATGAGGTGACGAATCACGGCGCGTGGATCTTCCAATGGGAGAATGGCGGGAGGACGACGGCTCAGCCTGTGGTTGCGCCGGCGCCCGTTGGACCGGGTTCTTGCGAGCACGATGGCCAACGTGCGACAAGGCGTCCCGGTCCGAGGGTGTGGGAGAGTGATGCCATGCTGCGAGCGACGGTGCTGCTTCGCGAACGTGGGTGGGAGGCTCGGGTGCGTCGGTTGGCCCGGGTGCTGAGTCCGGTGGCGGTGTCGCCGGCGGCTCCCCGGGAGACGGTGGCGGCGCTGGATGCCTGGGGGCCGTCGTTGATGCCGCGGTCGGCCCGAGTCCGGGGCGTGACGATGGGCCTTGGGGTCCTGGGCGCGCGGGCGACCAGCCGCGTGGCCGAGCGGCTCACCAAGAAGCTGGCCCCGGCCGACGCGCCCCTGCCAGCACGGCTGGCGGCCTGGGCGGTGGTCGGGGGTGCCGGGGCGGCACTGGCGGCGCTGCCGGAGCGGCACCGCCACAAGCTGTGGGTGGCGTCGCTGCAGTCCACCGGTCTGCTGCTGCGGGACGGCGCCGCCGGCGGGGTCGTCCACGACGTGGGCCGCTGGGTGCAGCGTCGCTACCCCGACCAGCGGGGCGTCCTGCCGCTTACCAGCGGGGCCGTCCACACCGCCGGGCTGCTGTACCGGATGAGCCGGCGGCTGCCATCGCGTGGGAGGGTCGGGGACCGGCGGCCGCTGGCCGAGCCGACGGCAGTCCCGGAGACGCTGGCGGTCTCGTATGTGGTTACAACCATCGGGATGGGGCTGACCCAGGGGTTTGTCTGGTCCCGGAGTGCGTTGGAGTCGTACTTCGGGCCCGGGCCGTCCAAGCGGTTGCTCGCACGGCTGGTCAACGCCGGCCTGTGGGCGGGTGCGGCGGCGGCGACCTACAGCGCCGGGGTCGCTTACGTCGGGCGGGCCAACCAGAAGGTGGAGCCGGGCTACTCCACCCCGCCGACCAGCCCGCTGGTGTCGGGCAGCCCCGAGAGCCTGCTGCCGTTCGCCGACCTCGGACAGCAGGGACGCCGCTATGTCACCGACGTGGTCACCCCGGAGCTGATCGAGGAGGTCATGGGGGAGCCGGCGCGGGCCCACCCGATCCGGGCGTATGTGGGGTTCAACAGCGAGCCGCTGTACCAGACCGGCCGGGCCGAGCTGGCCCTGGCCGAGCTGGACCGCACCGGCGCGTTCGACCGGTCGGTCCTGTTGCTGATCTCCCCCACCGGGACCGGCTGGGTCGACCACGCGCTGATCGAGGCGGCCGAGTTCCTCACCCGCGGCGACGTCGCGACCTGCTGCATCCAGTACGCCAGGTACCCGTCGTTCCTGTCGGTGCAGAAGGTGGCGCTGGGCCGCGGGCAGTTCCGGCTCCTGCTCTGGGGGGTCACCCAGCGGCTGGCCGGCCTGCCGCCCGAGCAACGCCCGCGGGTGCTGGTCTTCGGCGAGAGCATGGGCGCCTGGACCAGCTCGGACTGCATCATGTACCAGGGCATCGACGGCTTCGACCACTACGGGATCGACCGGGCGTTGTGGGTGGGGCTGCCATGGCTGGCCAAGTGGTCGCGCAGCGGCATGACCCGGGGCAGCAGCACCCTGGTGCCGGAGGGCACCGTTGGGGTCTTCGACCACCACGACCAGCTGGCGGCGCTCGATGACGACCAGCGGGGCCGGCTCCGGGCCATCGTCGTCTCCCACGACAACGACCCCATCGCCGTGCTCGGTCCCGACCTGCTGGTACAGCGGCCGGCGTGGCTGGCCGACGGCCAGCGGGGCCGCGGTGTCCCCCAGACCATGCGCTGGCAGCCATTGGGGACCTTCGTCCAGACCGGGATGGACGCGATGAACGCGATGATGAAGGTGCCGGGCGAGTTCGCCTCCTTCGGCCACGACTACCGCGCCGACATGGCGGCGTTCGTGCGTGACGCCTATGGCCTTCCTGAAGCCACTGACGAGCAGCTGGAACGGATCGAGCAGGTCCTACGCTCCCTCGAGTCCGAGCGCTTCCAGCGCATCAAGGCCGAACGCGCCCACACCGCCCCGCCAGCCCCCGCCGCCCGCGACAAGCTCGCTGGCGGGGTGCCGCTGCGGAGCCGGCGGCCTCCTGGGCCGCCCTGGCTGCGCCGGCCCGCTGAGCGCGAACGAGGCGACCGCTGAGCATCGCCGTCGTCCGCACCGCCGAAGGGTGGTACGTCCAGCGCGGCGGCGAGGCGTTCCCGGTCGACGCCGAGCTGCCCACGACCGCCGGGCTTGTCACCGACGGCCTGGGAGCGGTCCAGGCGGCCACCGCGGGGGGCGTGCCGGTCGACGAGCTGTCGTTGCTGTCGCCGGTCACGACGCCCTGCCGGGTGGTCGCTCAGGCGGTGAACTACCGCACTCACGCCCGCGAGTCCGGCTTCGGCGAGGAGCCGCCGGCGGTGTTCTTCCGCAAGAGCTCGGGCTCGATCAGCGGACCCACCGACGACATTGTCCGGCCGGCCCATGTGCGTCTCCTCGACTACGAGATCGAACTGGGCGTGGTCATCAGATCCGGTGCTGCCCCGGGGACCACCGTGACCGACAGCGACCTGCCCGGCCACGTCGCCGGGCTGGTCATGTGCAACGACATCAGCGCCCGCGACGTCCAGCTGGAGAAGGGCCAGTTCTACGAGAGCAAGTCCTATCCGACCTTCACCCCGACCGGCCCCCGGCTGGTCCTGCTCGAGGGCGACGACTTCGCCCGGCTGTCCGGGCTGCGGCTGCGGCTCTGGGTCAATGGCGAGCTCCGTCAGGACGGGACAGCGGCCGACCTGATCACCGGGCCGGCGGCGGCCCTGAGCGCCCTGGCCGGCTTCCAGCGGCTGGATCCGGGCGACCTGCTCCTCACCGGCACACCTGGCGGAACCGCCCTCCAGGCGCCGTCGGCGGTCGTCGCCAAGGTGGGTGACCTGCTGCCGGCACCGCTCAAGTGGCGGACCTTCTTCGCCCGTCAGGAACGCAACCCCGCCTATCTCAAGGAGGGCGACGTGATCACTGCGTCGATCGCCAGCGCGGATGGGCTGCTCGACCTCGGGACCCAGCGAACCTTGGTCCGGGATGCGCCCAGCTGAGCACTGTGCGCCGCTTGCCGCGCCGTTGACCACGCAACGGCATCGGTCGACACTGAGCTCATGACGGGCCTAGCCGGCGGCGACGCCGAGAGTGCGTTCTTCGCGGCCGGTGACAGCGTGCGGCTCCACTACCTCCGCTGGCCCAGCCGCCAGTCGCCACCGTCGGCGGTGGTCGTCTTCCTTCACGGCATCGCCAGCCACGCCGGTTGGTTCGCGGAGTCGGCCGCCGATCTCAACCGCCAGGGGGTGGAGGTCTATGGGCTGGACCGCCGCGGCTCGGGCCGCAGCGGCGGGCCGCGCGGCCACCTGGACCGCTACGAGCGCGCGCTCGACGACGTCGAGCAACTCCTCCGGCTGGTCGCCGCCGAGCATCCGGGCGTGCCGGTCTTCCTGGCCGCCTCGAGCTGGGCGGCCAAGCTCGCAGTCGTGTACGCCGGCCAGCGACCGGCGCCGCTGGCCGGGCTGCTGCTGCTCGGCCCTGGACTGTTCCCTCGGGTCAACCTCTCACCATGGCGCAGGATCGTGGTCGTTGCCGGGCACCTCGTCCGTCCGATGGCCTCTCTTCCCATCCCCCTGACGCCGGAGCTGTACACCGCCAATCCGCCGTACCGCGACTTCATCCGGGCCGACCCCCTCCGGCTCCTGCAGGCCACACGCCAGTTCTTCTGGGAGACGGCCCGGCTCGACCGCCGCCGCCGGACCGCCACCGCTCGCCTGGAGCTTCCGGTCCTCCTGCTCCAGGGCGAGAACGACGAGATGATGGACGTGCCCGCCACGCGGCGCTGGTTCGAAGGGGTCGAGGGCGACCACCACACCTACCGGGCATATCCGAGCGCCGGCCATACCTTGGACTTCGAGCCCGACCGGACGAAGTACGTGAGCGACATGCTTGGCTGGCTGTCGACCATGGTCCGCCCCGTGCCGTAGGAGGTCCGCCATGCCGACGGTGACCCAGCTCGACCTGTTCGCCGTCGACCTGCCCTTCAAGGTCGCCTTCCGGCACGCCGCCGCCGCCCGGACCACCTCCGACAGCCTGTTCCTGCGGGCCCGCCTGGACAACGGCGCCGAGGGATGGGGCGAATCGCTTCCCCGCGCCTACGTCTCCGGGGAGGCTCGCGAGCAGGCCTTCGCGCTGCTACGGGACACGATCCTGCCGGCTCTCGTCGGCCAGTCCTTCCGGTCCCTTCCCGAGGCCGTGTCGTTCCTGGAGAAGTGCGACGGCAAGGCCCCACCCGAGTGGGTCAAGCCCGAGCTACCGCAGACCTCCGCCTGGTGCAGCGTCGACCTGGCGCTGCTGGACGCGTTCGGCAGGGCATCCGGAGAGCCGGCCCGGCCGGGGGTCGGGGTTCCGGCGCCGTCGGCCACTGCCCTTGGGCGATATCGCTACAGCGGGGTGGTGTCTGCCGGCACGGGATGGTCCTATGCGGTGTCGCTGCTCAAGATGCGCGCCTTCCGGTTCCCCCACGTCAAGCTCAAGCTCGAGCATGACGGGGCCGTGCGGGCGGCCCGAACCGCTCGGCGCCTGCTCGGCCGCCGGGTCGACCTCCGGACCGACGCCAACATGGCCTGGGACGTGGAGCAGGCGTTGGAGGTCATCGACCAGCTGCGAGCGGTCGGGATCCAGTCGTTCGAGCAGCCGATCGCCGCCGACGACCTGTCGGGGCTGGCCCGGCTGGTGGCCGAGTCGTCGGCCCAGATCATGGTGGACGAGGGGCTGACCGACCGTGACTCGTTGCAGCGGTTCATCGCCCATCGGGCCTGCACGGCGGCCAACGTGCGCATCTCCAAGTGCGGGGGCCTGGTCGGGGCGTACGCCCGGTGCCGGGAGGCGCTGGACGCCGGGCTCATGCTCCAGGTCGGCTGCCAGGTCGGCGAGTCGTCGCTGCTGTCCGCCGCGCACCTGACGCTGCTGTCCGCCCTGGCCCCGCTGACACCAGGGGTACGGTTCGCCGAAGGCTGCTTCGGGCGGCATCTGCTTCGCGAGGACCCGGCGGCGCCACTGGTCCAGTTCCGGTACGGCGGTCGTCCTCCGCGTCACTCGCCGGGGCCTGGGCTCGGCGTTCAGGTCGACCCGGCGGCGCTT
>JASLIH010000026.1 GCA_030152105.1 Actinomycetes bacterium | reverse complement strand
AGCCGGGGCGTGGCCGCCTCACGGGACCAGTACGAGCTGAGCCGGCTGCCGGGAGACCGGGCCGTCGCCGGGATCGGCCAGTCGGCCCGCTGGACCCGCGACACCGGCCTGCTCGACGTGCTCGACGGCGCCGCCCGGTTCCAGGTCGGGCTGTTCACCCCGGCCGGCGGCCCGGCCGCCAGCGAGCCCCCGGCCCGGCTGGAGACCGCGGCCAGGGCGATCACCGCCCGCCTCTAGAACCGGGCGGTAGCATCGCCCGGCCAGGCCGTCGACCCCGGAGGCGAGATGCCCAATCTGCTGCAGGGCGGCCGAGGCCGCCCGCTGCATCCGATGCTGGTGCACTTCCCGATCGCCCTGTACCCGACCAGCCTGGTGTTCGACGCCCTCTCCCATGTGTCCGAGGACGGCAACCCGTTCGTGGTGGGCGCGTTCTCACTGATCGTGATCGCCCTGGTGGTCTCGGTCCTGGCCGTCGCCGCCGGGTTCGCCGACTTCCTGCCGATCGAGAACGGCACCCGCACCTGGCGGGTGGCCGCCCTCCACATGAGCGTCCAGCTGGTCACCGGCGGCCTGTTCCTGGCCAACGCCGTCCTGCGCGGCCGCGACCTGGACGTCACCGCGACCCCTGCCGGGCCGATCATCCTCAGTGTGGTCGGACTGCTCACCCTGACCCTCGGCGCCGCCCTCGGCGGCGAGCTGGTCTACCGCCACGGCCGCCGGGTCGAGCTCGACCTGGTCGCCGCCGAGGAGTTCCCGCCGGCCGCCGCGCCCGGCCCCTCCCCACCCGAGGCTCCCCCCGCCGGCCCCGAGCCCGACCGCCCGGCGGGCGCCGGCTAGGCCAGGTCGCCGGCCGGCAGACCATGCTCGGCCCTGAGCTTGGCGTTCTCCACCGGACCGGCGTTCCAGGTCGGAAGGGCCTGGCGCAGCGCCCGCGGCCCGGTGACGGTGATCCCTCCGGCGCGCAGCGCCGCCTCCCACCCGGTCCGCCCCGTGTGCCAGCGCGCGAAGGCGAGCGGGTCGTCGATCGCCACCACCAGGTCGTCGCCGAAGCCGGGGTCGAAGCGGCACAGCTCGACCTCGCGGTCCTCGGCCAGCAGCCACAGCCGCACCCGCCGACCCTGGCGGGTGAACTCGAACCGCACCACCACCCGCCGGTCCGGGAGCAGGTCGCGGCGCAGGAACGTCTGCATCCATGACCACAGCACCACGTCGGGGTCAGCGTGGTCGCCGGTCATCTCCGTCCAGCGCTCGGCCCAGCCGCCAATCGACTCCAGCACCCCGGCCAGGTCCCGGCCGGCCGGCGTGGGCTCGTACACCGACCCGCGGCCGCTCGGCTTGGCCCGGATCTCCAGCACCCCGGCCCGCTCGAGCTCGCGCAGCCGCCGGGCCAGCAGGGCCCGGGACAGCCCGGGCGCACCGGCGGCGATCTCGTTGAAGGTCCGGCAGCCGAGCAGCAGGTTCCGCAGGATGATCGGCGTCCAGCGCTCGGCGAGGATCTCCGAGCCCCGAGCGATCGGGCAGAACTGGCCGTAGGTCCGCATGGGGGCAGTCTCCGCCCTTGCCAGCCGGCTGCCTAGTTCCAATTGTGAACTCGGCTGGTCACGGCACGGGCGGGAGGTTCACATCCTGTCCTTGGCGGGCGCGATGCCGTCCCCGACGATGACCGGCGAGAGGATGGCGGCTGCCCGAGAGGAGCGGATCGGCATGAACAGGCAGCGGACCGTGGAGCGCGACGACCGGGAGGCGGGTGCCCAGGCCAGGCGGCAGCTGCTGGCCGACGCCCCCGTCACCGAACGACGGCTCGAGCTGGCCGGGGTGTCCACGGCCGTGCTCGAGGGCGGCGCCGGCCCGCCGGTGGTGCTGCTGCACGGCCAGGGCGGCTGGGCGGGTCTCTGGCTGCCGGCCATCGCCGGGCTGGCCCGGACCCGTCACGTCGTCGCCCCCGACCTGCCCGGCCTCGGCGCCTCGCGGGCGACGCAGGGCCCACCAGGCGCCGAGACGGCCCTGGCCTGGCTCGGCGAGCTCATCGACCGGACCTGCGCGAGCCCGCCGGTGGTGGTCGGAGCCTCGCTGGGAGGCTCCCTGGCCGTCCGGTTCGCGGCCGCCCACCGCGACCGCCTCGCCGGGCTGGTGCTGGTCAGCACGGGCGGCCTCGTCGACAAGGTGCGGCTCCGGCCCGGGTTGCTGCTGGCCCTGATCCGCCACGGCACCCGGCCGAGCGAGCGCACCGGCCTGGCGATGCTGCGGCAGGTCTCGGTTGACGTCGAGCGAGCCCGGCGGCGCATGGGTGCGCGCTGGGAGCCGTTCCGGGCCTACTCGCTGGCACTCGCCCGCTCGCCCGGCGTGCGGGCGGCCAACCGCCGCCTGCTGCGCGAGCTCGGCCTGCGGCAGGTCCCGCCGGAGGACCTCGCCGGCCTGGCCGTCCCGACCACCCTCATCTGGGGGCGCCAGGACCGGGTGATGCCGCTGGAGAACGCCCAGGAGGCCGCTGACCGCTACGGCTGGGCCCTGCACGTGATCGAGGATGCCGGCCACTTCGTGGCGATCGACCAGCCGGAGGCGTTCCTGCGGGCGCTGCTGGCGGCGCTGGGCCCGTGATCGACTGCGCGGTCGTCGGCGCCGGGCCGGCCGGGCTGGCCGCCAGCGCCGCCCTGGCCGACCGCGTGGTCGACCATGTGGTCCTCGAGCGCGACCAGGCCGGCGAGAGCTGGCGGGCCCAGCGCTGGGACTCGTTCCGGCTCAACACCGCCGGCTGGATGAACCGGCTCCTCGGCGGGCAGGCCCGCGACGCCTACGCCACCGGCTCGGAGGTCGTGCGGCGGATCGAGCGGCTCGCCGCCGCCTGCCCGGTCCGCGAGGGCGTCGAGGTCACCCGGCTGGACCGGGCGGGCGAGGGCTACGCCCTGCGGACCGGGGGCGGCGACGTCGTGGCCCGGGCCGTGGTCGTCGCCACCGGCGACCAGAACCAGCCCCTGGTCCCGGCGCTGGCCCGCCGGCTCCCGGCGAGGGTCGCCCAGTACCACACGGCCAGCTACCGCGGTCCCGGCCAGCTCCCCGACGGGGCGGTGCTGGTGGTCGGCAGCGCCCAGTCAGGCTGCCAGATCGCCGAGGACCTGGTGGCCGGCGGCCGGCGGGTGATCCTGGCGACCAGTCCCGTCGGGCGGGTGCCGTTCTGGCACCGGGGCCGCGAGACCGTCGAGTGGCTGGTCGAGGCCGGATTCATGGACCAGCGGCCCCGCGACCTGCCCGACCCGTCGGTCATGTACGCTGCCATGCCCATCCTGGCCCCAGGTCGTGGCCTGAGCCTGCCGGCGCTGGCCCGGGCCCGTGTCACCCTGGCCGGGCGCCCGGTCGCCGTGGACGGCGAGCGAGTCGTCTTCGACGACAGCGTCGCCGCCAACGTCGCCGCCGGCGACGCCTTCGCCGCCCGGGCCAGGGCGATGGTCGACGAGCTCGTCCGTCGCCGTGGCCTCGACGCGCCGCCGGCCGCGCCCGACGAGCACGACGCTCCCGTCGACCTCGACCCGCCGTCCTCGCTCGACCTGCGGGCCGAGGAGGTCGGCGCCGTCGTCTGGTGCACCGGGTTCGGCGGCGACTTCACCTGGCTGGGCCCCAGCCTGGTCGGCGCCGACGGCCAGCCCCTGCGTGAGGACGCCGCCGCGCCCGCTCCCGGCGTCTGGTACCTGGGGCTGCGCTGGCTGACGCGCCGCTGCTCGGGCATCATGCTCGGCTTCCCCGGCGACGCGGCCACGGTGGCCGACGCGGTCCGGGCCTACCTGGGGTCGCGCCCGGCCTAGAGGAATGCCTCCAGGCCGTCGGCCTCGTACGGGATGCCGTCGCGGTCGGCCAGGGCCAGGAGGGCGTCGCGGGCCCGGCCGAGGGCCAGGACCTGGACGGCCGGGTCGGCGGTGGGGTCGAGCAGGCGGCGGTAGGCCGAACCGAAGGTGGGGCCGGCGGCCTCGGTGGCGGCGGCGGCGTGGAGGGCGTGGGGCAGGTTGCGGTAGGCGGTGCGGGTGTGGAGCCCGACGACCAGGGCGGCCAGCACGGCCGCCTCCTTGACGGCCAGCAGGGTGGTGGGCAGGTCGCCGGCCAGCTCGGCGGCGCGGGCCTTCGTATCCCAGGACAGGAGCTGGACCAGGTCGACGCCGGCGGCGGCGGCGAACACCTCGGGGGCGGCCTCCTCGACGGCGGCCTGGTGGACGTGGGTGAGCTTGTGGAAGAACCCGCCGGGGTCGTGGACGGCGAGGTGGTTGACGTACTGGTCGGCGGCCAGGGGCCAGGCCGGGCCGATGTGGCCGGCCTCCTCCAGGTAGGCGTCGGCGGCGATCGCGCCCAGGTCGACCACCGTGCCCCGGTGACGCAGGTAGCGGTCGGGCACCTCGACCTCGGGGCCGGTGGTGACCACGGCCAGGTCCAGGTCGGACTCCTCGCCGTCGTCGCCCCTGGCCACCGAGCCGTGCACGCCGACGGCGGCGATCGTCGCCCCGTGCCGCTCGAGCAGCCGCTCGGTCAGGTCGGCGGCCAGCCGTAGTCGCTCGTCGTGGTCCACCGGCCAAGGCTACCCGGAACCGGTCGTCCGGCCGATCCCGGATCGGCCGTTCGGTTGACCCGGGGCCCGGTAGGCGGACGGTAGGCTCCCGGGCATGGACGACGAGCCCGTGCTGTGGTGCAAGGACCTGCGCAAGCGCTTCAAGGAGCGCCTGGCCGTCGACGGCGTCGGGTTCGAGGTCGC
>JASLIH010000480.1 GCA_030152105.1 Actinomycetes bacterium | reverse complement strand
CACCAGGCGCGGTCGAGAGGTCGCGGAGCGGTCCCGGGAGCTGGGAGAGCTCATGCACAACGTCGTCGTCGAGCAGGCGGTTGTGGACGTCGATGCTTGATCGCACGGGATCTCCAGAAATGCGAGCGCGGCGGTCGAGCGGACCCGAGTATAGCGGGAGGCCGGAGCAAAGATTGCCCCGGCCTCAGCTTGGAGTCCCCAACGACGTGGGGGCCAGTCAGCGCGACCCGCCCTTGCGGCCGATCTTCTGGTAGAACTCGATCCCGTACCGCCGCTTGGTCGTCTCGCCGCCTTTCTTGCCCCCCATCCGGCCGATCTTGCCGAAGAAGTCGTCGCCGTAGCGCTTCTTGGTGGTCTGGCCACCCTTGCGGCCGGCCTCGGCCCTGCTCATCTTCGTGGTGTCCGGCATCCGACCACCTCCTTCCCGAACCGGTTGCCCTGGTTCCCCGTGCGTAAACCACTTGAACTGGTCCAGGATCCGGACGCGTATGCTGCGGGGCATGCATCAGCTCTCCCCGGCCCAGCGCGAGGCCCTCGGCGCGCTGCTGAACGCGGCCCCCTTCGCCAGGGTCGTCCGCGACCTCGGCCGGCGCTTCGGCGAGCGCGGGCACGAGCTGTACCTGGTCGGCGGGACGGTCCGCGACGCCCTGCTGGACCGCATCGACCCCGACGCCGACATCGACCTGACCACCGACGCCACCCCCGACCAGATCCTGGCCGTGGTCCGGTCCGGCAACTGGGGCGGCGGTGTGTGGCTGCAGGGCGTGCGCTTCGGCACCGTCGGGGTCCGCAAGGGCGACTTCAGGCTGGACATCACCACCTTCCGCTCCGACAGCTACCGGGAGGACTCGCGCAAGCCCGAGGTGACCTTCGGCCGGTCGATCGAGGAGGACCTGGCCAGGCGCGACTTCACCGTCAACGCCATGGCCATGAGGCTGCCCGACGGCCCGTTCGTCGACCCCCACGGCGGGCTGGGCGACCTGGCCGCCAAGCGGCTGCGTACCCCCTCCAGCCCGGAGGTCTCCTTCGACGACGACCCGCTGCGGATGCTGCGGGCGGCCCGCTTCGCCGCCCAGCTGGGGCTGGTGCCGACCCCGGAGACGCTGGCCGCCATCACCGGGCGCCGCGGCCGGCTCCAGATCGTCTCGCGCGAGCGCATCCGCGACGAGCTGGAGAAGCTGCTGCTCGGGCGGGCCCCGGCCAAGGGCCTGTGGCTGGCCGTCAACACCGGGCTGGCCGACGAGTTCCTGCCCGAGCTGCCCGCGCTCGGACTGGAGCAGGACCCGGTCCACCGGCACAAGGACGTGCTCCGCCACACCATCGCGGTGGTCGAGCGGGCGACCGCCTTCGACGCCGACGAGCCCGACCTCACCCTGCGCATGGCCGCCCTCCTCCACGACATCGGCAAGCCCCGCACCCGCCGGGTCGGGCCGGAGGGGGTGACCTTCCACCTCCACGAGGTGGTCGGGGCCAAGATGGCCGAGCAGCGGCTGACCGAGCTGCGCGTCCCGTCCGACTTCATCGCCGACGTGCGCCAGCTCGTCCTGCTCCACCTGCGGTTCCACACCTACCGGCTGGGCTGGAGCGACTCGGCGGTGCGGCGCTACGTGCGCGACGCCGGTCCGCTGCTGGACCGGCTGAACTTCCTGGTCCGCTCCGACTGCACCACCCGCAACCCGTTCAAGGCCAGGCAGCTGGCCGGCTACTCCGACGAGCTGGAGGAGCGGATCGCCCGGCTGGAGGCCGAGGAGGAGCTGGCCAGCATCCGGCCGCCCCTGGACGGCCGCCAGGTCATGGACCTGCTCGGGATCAAGCCCGGCCCCCTGGTCGGCAAGGCCCTTGCCCACCTGCTGGAGCTCCGCCTCGACCGCGGCCCCATGGCCGAGGAGGAGGCCGTCGAGGAGCTGCGGGCCTGGGCCCGGGAGGAGGGCCTGGCGTCAGGGTAGGCGAACGACCACGCCCTCGTCGGGGCCGAGGCGCAGGGGGCGCAGGGACAGTTCCTCGCCGGTGGGGCGGGACGGGTCGGTGGAGAGCTCCAGGCGGCCCCGGTCGGCCTCGCCGACCTGGTACGCCAGCGACTCGCCGGTGAAGTTGAGCGCCACCAGCAGGCGCTCGTCCCCGGCGGTACGGGCGTAGGCATAGCAGCCGCCGGGGACGTCAGGCAGGGAGCGGTACCCGCCGCCGTGGAGGGCGGTGGAGCCCTTGCGGTACCAGATGAGGCGCCGGTACAGCGACAGCATCGACGCCGGGTCGTCGCGCTGGGCGGCGACGTTCACCCTGGCCGTCTCGGGGCCGGCCGGCAGCCACGGGTCGCCGGCGGTGAAGCCGGCGCCGGGGGTGGCGTCCCACTGGACCGGGGTGCGCTCGGGGTCGCGGCCGTCGATGTCGACCACCCGGTCGGGCGGGATCTCGCCGTCGGCCTGGCCGATCTCGTCGCCCATGTACAGGAACGGGGTGCCGCGCAGGGTGAGCAGCAGCATGGCCGCAACCCGGGCCCTGGCCTGGCCGTTGCCGCCCTCGTCGTAGCGGCTGGCGATGCGGGAGATGTCGTGGTCGCCGAGCATCCAGGCCGGCCAGGCGTCGGGCGGCAGCAGCCCGTTGAACTCGTCGACCACCGAGCGGAGGGCCTCGGCTTTCCAGGGCTGGGTCAGGAAGACGAAGTTGTGGGCCAGGTGGAATTCGTCCTCGCCGGAGCCGTAGTAGCGGGCCAGCCGCTCCAGGTCGAGCAGGTAGACCTCGCCCACGGCCATGCGGTCGTCGTAGGCGTCCAGGGTGCGTCGGAAGCGGCGCAGGATCTCGTGGACCTCGGGCCAGTCCTCGTCGCGGCGCGGGATCGACTTCAGCTTGGCCAGCCGCCGGTCCCTGGCCTCCTGGGTCGTCTGGAGGTCTTCCTCGTCCAGCTCGACCAGGGGGTTGTCGAGCAGCTCGGGGTCGCGGGCCATCTTGTGGGCCACGTCGACCCGGAAGCCGTCGACGCCTCGGTCCAGCCAGAACCGCATGACCTCGTCCATGGCCTGGCGGACCTCGGGATTCCACCAGTTGAGGTCGGGCTGCTCGGGGGTGAACGAGTGCAGATACCACTGGCCGGTGGCCTCGTCGAAGGTCCAGGCCCTGCCCGCCCGCGGGAACGCGCTCATCCAGTTGTTGGGCGGTCCCCCGTCCGGGCGCGAGTTGGCCCAGACGTACCAGTCCCGCTTCGGGTTGTCTCTGGAGGAGCGCGACTCCAGGAACCAGGGGTGCTGGTCGGAGGTGTGGTTGGGGACCAGGTCGACCACCACCCGGATGCCGCGGGCGTGCGCCGCCTCGACCAGCCGGTCGAAGTCGTCGATGGTGCCGAAGACGGGGTCGACGTCGGTGTAGTCGGCGACGTCGTAGCCGAAGTCGGCCATCGGCGACGGGTAGAACGGCGACAGCCAGATGGCGTCCACCCCCAGCGACCCGGGGGTGCCGTCGTTCAGGTGGCCGAGCCTGGACGTGATCCCGGCCAGGTCACCCACGCCGTCGCCGTTCGCGTCGGCGAAGCTGCGCGGGTAGATCTGGTAGATGACCCCGTGCCGCCACCAGTTGGCGCTGCCCAAGTGGCGGCCTCCCTCAGCTGTCGGTGCCGGCGGCGAACTCCTCGACCAGGCGGCGGGCCTCGTCGTCGGTGTACTGCACCGGCGGCGACTTCATGAAATAGGCGGCGGGGCCGAGCAGCGGCCCACCGATGCCGCGGTCGAGGGCGAGCTTGGCGCAGCGGACGGCGTCGATGACCACGCCGGCCGAGTTCGGGGAGTCCCAGACCTCCAGCTTCAGCTCCAGGTTGATCGGCACGTCACCGAAGGCGCGACCCTCGACCCGGATGTAGCACCACTTGCGGTCGTCCAGCCAGGGCACGTAGTCGCTCGGGCCGACGTGGACATTGCGCTTGCCCAGGTCGTGGTCGACCTGGGAGGTGACGGCCTGGGTCTTGGAGATCTTCTTGGACTCCAGCCGGCTGCGCTCCAGCATGTTCATGAAGTCCATGTTGCCGCCGAAGTTCAGCTGGTAGGTGCGGTCGATGTGGATGCCGCGGTCCTCCATCAGCCGGCTCAGCACGCGGTGGACGATGGTGGCGCCGACCTGGGACTTGATGTCGTCGCCGATGATCGGCACCCCGGCCCGGGTGAAGCGCTCGGCCCACTCGGGGCGGCCGGCGATGAACACCGGCAGGCAGTTCACCAAGGCCACGCCGGCCTTGAGGGCCTGCTCGGCGTAGTAGCGGGCGGCCTCCTCGGAGCCCACCGGCAGGTAGCAGACGAGCACGTCGGCGCCGGAGGCGGCCAGGGCGACGGCCACGTCGACGGGGGCGGTGTCGGACTCCTGGATGGTCTCGGCGTAGTAGTGGCCCAGCCCGTCGAGGGTCGGCGCGCGCTGCACCTCGACCCCGAGCGGGGGCACGTCGGCGAACTGGATGGTGTTGTTCTCGCCGGAGCGGATGGCCTCGGAGAGGTCGCGCCCGACCTTCTTGGCGTCGACGTCGAAGGCGGCCACGAACTCGATGTCGCGGACGTGGTAGCCGCCGAGCTCGACGTGCATCAGACCGGGGACGTGGTCACCAGGCTCGGCGTCGGCGTAGAAGTGGAC
The DNA here is from genome assembly GCA_030152105.1 of Actinomycetes bacterium. Next base: position 370 of record JASLIH010000480.1, on the reverse strand, counting down.
GCCCTGCACCAGCGACGACGCGCAGTTGCCCACGCCGACAATCGCGACGCGTAGCTTTCCCATCGGCTTCTGGTCTCCTCCTGGACGGCGCGGCCTACCCGGTCTGAGCGGGAAGGCGGGGGTCGCGCGGGGACTGGGGAAGCTGGGCCGGCGGCGACGGCTCAGCTGGGTCCTGCTCGTGCTGCGTCTCGGTGGAGCGCCGCTCGCGGGCGATCAGACGGTCGAGCCATGCGATCTCGCGCTCGCGCTCGTCCAGCCCGTGGTCCATCAGCTCGATGGTGTAGGCATCCATGCGCTCGCGGGCTGTCCGCACCGAGGCGCGCAGGTCGGCCAGCCGCTCCTGGAGGTAGCCGCGCCGCCGCTCGAGCTG
>JASLIH010000478.1 GCA_030152105.1 Actinomycetes bacterium | reverse complement strand
CTGCGCAAGCTGGCCGGCATGGAGCAGCACCTGGTCAGGCTGTCCGACCTGGTCGGCGAGCTGCGCCGCCAGCTCAAGCCGCTCCAGCAGCAGGCCGAGACCGCGGCCAGGGCGGCCGAGGTCGCGGCCGAGCTGCGCGAGGTCCGCCTCACCCTGCGGTCGAGGGAGCTGGCCGGGCTCCGCGAGCGATCGGCGTCGCTGGACGCCGAGGAGGCCGCCTTCGCCGCCAGGCTGGCCGAGCTGGAGCAGCGCCACGACGCCGAGGAAGGGACCGAGCGGCGCCTCCAGGCCGAGCTGGCCGAGCTGGAGCCGGCGGCCGGCCGGGCCGGGGAGGCCGTGCACCGCCTGGCCACCGTGCGCGAGCGCCTCCGGGGCACGGTCGCCCTGGCCGAGGCTCGCGCCCGCCATCTGGCCGAGGCGCTGGCCGAGGAGCCGGACGGCCGCTCAGTGGCCGACCTGGAGCGAGAGGCCGGCGAGGTCGGCGGGGAGCTGGCCCGGGTCGAGGCCGAGCTGGCCGCCACCACCGCCACCACGACCGAGGCCGCCGCCACCCGCGACCGGGCCAGGGCCGCCCTGGCCGCCTTCGACCAGGCCGCCGCCAGGGCCGAACGGGACCGGGCCGCCGCCCACAAGCGCGAGGTCCGGCTGGCCAGCGAGGTCGCCGGCCTGGAACGGACGATCGAGCAGATGGAGGCCGAGTCCGGCCGGCTGCGCGAGCAGGCCGCCGGGCTGGAGCGGCGCCGGGCCGAGACCGCCGCCCAGGTCGAACGGCTCCGGGCCGAACGGGCCGAGCTGGAAGGCCAGCAGGCGACCAGGGACGCCGACCGCCGGGCGGCCGACACCGAGCGCGACCAGCGGGCCGCCACCGCCCGCCGCCTGGTCGCCGACGAGCGGCGGGTCGAGGCCGAACGGGCCGCCGGCCGCGCCCGCCGCGAGGCCTTCGAAGCCACCGCCAGGGCGGCCGGCGGCGACGCCCTCGCCTTCCTGGAGGGCGCCGGCCGCGACGGCGTCCTCGGCCCCCTCGCCCCCGCCCTCTCGGTCACCCCCGGCTACGAAGCCGCCGTCGCCGCCGCCCTCGGCCCCGACGCCGACGCCATCGTCGTCGCCGGCCCCGCCGTCGCCACCGGCGGCGCCCGCCTCCTCCGGGACGCCAGCAGCGGCCGCGCCATCCTCCTCCACCCCGCCGGCCCACCCGCAGGTCCGCGTTCGGACCTCCGGCCCGCCCCGGATGTGGGCCCCCGAACCGGGAGGGTAGCCGATGGGCCGGAGGGGCTCTCGGGGCTGTCCACAGGGGTCGACCCGGGGAGCAACGGGAGCCCGTTGCTGCTGGACCGGGTGGCCACGGCCGGGTTTGCCGGGGAGGTGGCCAGGGGGTTGCTGGACGGGGTGCTGGTCGCCGAAGACCTGGACCAGGCCAGGGAGCTGCTGGAACGGCATCCGGAGCGGCGGGTGGTGACCCTGGCCGGGGAGCTGCTGGCGGCGGGGCGGGTCGAGGGCGGGGTAGTGCCCGAGGCGAGCGGGCTGGCCGCGCGGCGGGCGGCCGACGAGGCCGCCGGGGCCGAGGCGGCCGCGGAGGCGACCCTGGAGCGGCTCGGGGCCGAGCTGCGGGCCGCCCAGCACGAGCTGGAGGCCCAGGAGCGGCGGGCCGCCGACGCGATCCGGGCGCTGCGCGACGCCCAGGCGGCCGTCCGCCGCCTCGACGACCGGGCCACCATGGCCGGCAAGGAGCTCCGCGGCCTGGAGCGGGAGGCGGCCACCGCGGCCGAGCGCCTGCACGAGCTCGACCGCGGCCGCGAGCGGGCCGCCGTCCGGCTGGCCGCCGCCCAGGCGGAGCTGGCCGCCGGCAAGGGCGAGACCGCCCCCCTGGCGGTCCCGGGAGCGCCACGGCAGGGCGTGCTCGCCGGCACGGGGGCCGAACGCGACGCCGAGCTGCTGGCCGGCGGGCGGCCACCGCTGGCCGACGCCCTCGACCAGGCCGAGCAGGCCGCCACCGCCGCCCGGGTGGCCGGCGCGGCCGTTGGCGAACGGCGCCGGCTGCTGGACCAGCGCCTGGCCGAGCTGCGCACCCAGGCCGCCGCCGAGGTCGAGGCGTCCCAGCGGCGGGCCAGGGCCCGTGCCGCCCGCCTGGACGGCGCCCGCCGGGCCGGGCTGGCCGCCACCGCCGGCGCCTCCGCCCTGGCCAGGCTGGAACGGTCCCTGGCCCAGGCCACCGCCGAGCGCGACCGCCTGGCCGCGACCCTCCAGGCGGCCCGGGAGGGCCTGGCCGCGGCCGCCGCCAGCCGCCGCCAGGCGTCCGCCGCCCTCGACGAGCACCACGCCGTCACCCGGGCCTCCGACGAGGCCAGGGTCGAGGCCCGCCTCCGCGCCGAGGAGCTGGGCAAGCGCATCGTCGAGGAGTTTGCCATCGACCCCGACGAGGCCATGGCCGAGTACCTGCCCGGCGAGGCCAGGCTGGCCGGGCTGGCCGAGGCCGACCCGCGCCGCCAGCCCTCGACCGAGCTGCGCCGCGTCGCCACCGCCCTCGACCGCCGCCTGACCCTGCTGGGGCGGGTCAACCCTCTCGCCCTGGAGGAGTTCAAGGCCCTCGAGGAGCGCTACAGCTTCCTGTCGGGCCAGCTCCAGGACCTCAAGGAGAGCCGCCGCGACCTGCTCAAGGTGGTCAGGGCGGTCGACGAGCGTGTCCGGGAGGTGTTCGGCCAGGCGTTCGAGGACGTGGCCCGCGAGTTCCAGCGCACCTTCGGGCTGCTGTTCCCGGGCGGCGACGGCCGCCTGGTCCTGACCGAGCCCGACGACATCCTGACCAGCGGGGTCGAGATCGAGGCCCGTCCCCCGGGCAAGAAGGTCCGGCGCCTGTCGCTGCTGTCGGGGGGCGAGCGCAGCCTGGTCGCCCTGGCCTTCTACTTCGCCATCTTCCGGGCCCGGCCCAGCCCCTTCTACGTCCTCGACGAGGTCGAGGCGGCGCTCGACGACGTCAATCTGCACCGCTTCCTCGACCTGCTCGACGACGCCCGCGAGCACGCCCAGCTCCTGGTCGTCAGCCACCAGCGCCGCACCATGGAGGCCGCCGACGCCCTCTACGGGGTCTCGATGCAGGCCGAAGGAGTGAGCAAGGTGGTGAGCCGGCGGCTACGCTCTGGCACCGTTGACGAGAACGTCAACGTCGTCGCCGCCGCAACGAGGTGAGGTAGTGGAAGGGCTGGATATCGTCCTCGTGATCGCCGCCACCCTGGTGATCGTGAGCCTGCTGGCCGTGGTGCCCCTGGTCGCCGGGCGCCGCCGGCGCCAGGACGCCGACCGGGTCAGTCAGGTCGAGCTCGACCGCGAGCCCGGGGTCGGCGACGACGCCGGGCAGCCACCCCGGCCCGGGCGTGACGTCGCCGACGTCGACCTGCCCGACGACCGGGGCGTGGCCACCGCGGCCCCGCCTGCCGAGGAGGTCATCGCCCCCCGCCAGCGCTTCCGGGAGCGCCTGGGCCGCTCCCGGGCCGCCCTGTCCCGCGGCATGTCCGGGCTCCTGGCCAGGGGCGCGGACGACGACGAGGCCTGGGAGGAGCTGGAGGAGGCGCTGCTCGCCGCCGACGTCGGCGTGGCCACCTCCACCGAGCTGGTCGAGCGCCTCCGGACCAGGGCGAGGGCGGAGCGGGCCAGCGGCCCGGCCCTGCGCGAGCTCCTCCGGGCCGAGCTCCTTGAGGCCGTCGGCAGCCCCGACCGCTCTCTTGCCCTCGACCTCCTCGAGGAGCACCAGCGCCCCGGCATCGTCCTGGTCGTCGGGGTCAACGGAACCGGCAAGACGACCACCGTCGGCAAGCTCGCCCTGGCCCTGGCCGAGGAGGGCAAGCAGCCCGTGCTGGCCGCCGCCGACACCTTCCGGGCCGCCGCCACCGAGCAGCTGGTCATCTGGGCCGACCGGGTCGGCGCCCCGGTCGTCCGCCACCAGCAGGGCGCCGACCCGGCGGCGGTCGCCTTCGACGGCCTGGCCTCGGCCAGGGCCAGGGGCGCGGACGTGCTCCTGGTCGACACCGCCGGGCGCCTCCACACCAAGACCAACCTGATGGAGGAGCTGCGCAAGCTCCGCCGCGTCCTGGAGCGCGAGGGCGGCCAGGTCCGCGAGGTCCTGCTGGTCCTGGACGCCACCACCGGCCAGAACGGCCTCGCCCAGGCCCGCCAGTTCACCGACGCCGTCGGCGTCACCGGCATCGTCCTGACCAAGCTCGACGGCACCGCCAAGGGCGGCATCGTCATCGCCGTCCAGCGCGAGCTCGGCATCCCGGTCAAGCTCGTCGGCCTCGGCGAAGGCGCCCACGACCTGGCCCCCTTCGACCCCGACGCCTTCGTCGACGCCCTCCTGTCGGATGGCGCCTAGCCGGACGCGACCCCGGCCAGACGGTCGCGCAGGAACCCGACCGTGATCGCCCAGGCCTCGGCGGCCGCGTCGGGGGCGTGGAGGGCAACGTCACCGTTGGCGAAGGAATGCTCGGTGCCCGGCCGGACCTGCACCTCCTCGATCGGGTCGTCGGCGCGGGCACGCTACCGTATCGCCATGACAGCCCTCCCCGGACGGGGCCGCCGCCACGTCGAGCTGCAGGCCTTCCGCGGCTACGGGACCCCGGCCCGGCTGCTGCTGCGCGGGCGGGTGCTGCGCTCGACCGGGCTGGTCCGCTCCCGGCTGGGCGACTCGGTGCTCGTCAACGTGCGCAACATGTTCCACCGGTTCGAGAGCGACGAGGTCCCCGGGGCGCTGGTGGCCGCCCGGGCCGTCCTGGGCGACGAGGTCCGGGCCGTCACCGACCAGGAGGGCTACTTCGAGATCGTGCTCGACCTGCCCCGGCCGCTGGACGACCCGCGGGTCTGGGAGCCGGTCGAGCTGGAGCTGCTGGCCCCGCCCGCGCCCGCCGGGGTCAGCCACGCCACCGCCCAGGTGCTGATCCCCCGCGACCCTCAGTACGCCGTGATCAGCGACCTGGACGACACCGTGCTGCACTCCCACGCCACCAGCCTGTGGCAGATGGCCAAGCTGACCCTGCTCCACAACGCCCACACCCGGCTGCCGTTCGAGGGCGTGGCCGGGTTCTACCAGGCGCTCCAGCGTGGCCGTGACGGCGAGGCCCTCAACCCGGTGTTCTATGTGTCCAACAGCCCCTGGAACCTGTACGACCTGCTGGAGGACTTCCTCGACCTGCACGGCATCCCCCGCGGCCCGCTGCTCCTGCGCGACTGGAGCCTGCGCGCCCTCAAGGCCGGCGAGGCCCACAAGCTGACCGCCATCGAGGCGCTGCTGGCCGCCTACCCAGGGCTCCAGGTGGTGCTGGTCGGCGACAGCGGCGAGCGCGACCCGGAGATCTACCGCCAGGTGGTCCTGCGCCATCCGGGCCGCGTCCTGGCCGTGTACGTCCGCGACGTCGCCCCCGAGCGCCATGACGCCGTGCGGGCGATCGCCGCCGAGCTGGCCGGCCACGGGGTCGAGCTGGTGCTGTCGCCCGACACCGAGGCCGCCCGCCGCCACGCCCTCGACCGCGGCCTGATCGTGGCCGCCGCCCTCCCCGACGACGTCTGAGCCGGCCGGGGTCAGCCCAGCTCGGCCACGCCGGCCAGCAGCCGGTCGACCTCGGCGCGGTCGTTGTAGTGGACCAGGCCGGCCCGGACGGCGCTGCCGGCGTCGCGGATGGCCAGCACGCCGGTCAGCTCCCAGGCGTAGTTGTGGCCGTTCCAGACGTTGACCCCCCGGGCGGCCAGGTGCTCGGCCACCGCGCTGGGGTCGTGGCCGGCCACGGTGAAGTAGGCCGTGGCCGTCCGCCGGGCTGCCTTGCCGTAGGTGGTCACGTGCCCCATCGCCTCCAGGCCGCTCAGCAGGACCCCGAACAGCTCCAGCTCGTAGGCCTCGGCGGCGGCCATGGAGGCCAGCACCCGCTGGCGGCGGCTGCCGGCGGCGGCCGGGTCGAGCGAGGCCAGGTGGTCGACGGCGGCCACCACCCCGGCAAAGTCGGCGAACGGCGAGGTGCCCTGCTCGAACCGCTCCGGCACCTCGTCCGAGGACGAGGCCAGCTTGTCCGGGCGGAGTGTCTCCAGTAGGGCCGGGTCGGCGACCACGGCCCCGATGTGCGGGCCGGACCATTTGTAGGCGCTGGTGGCGTAGAAGTCGGCGCCGAGGGCGGCCGCGTCCACCGGTCCGTGGGCGGCCGCGTGCACCCCGTCCACGTAGGCCAGGGCGCCGGCGGCGTGCGCGGTGGCCGTGATCGCGGCCACGTCGGGCCGGGTGCCGAGCACGTTGCTGGCCGCGCTGACCGCGACCAGCCGGGTCCGCTCGGTGACCAGCCCCTGGTACTGGCCGGCCGGCAGCTCGCCGGTGGCCAGGTCGACCTCGGCCCAGCGCACCACCGCCCCCGCCCTGGCCGCGGCCTGGAGCCAGGGCCGGACGTTGGCGTCGTGGTCCAGGCGGGACACCACCACCTCGTCGCCGGCAGCCCAGCCGGCGGCCAGGGCGGCCGCCAGCCGGTAGGTGAGGGTGGTCATGTTCGGGCCGAGGACGACCCCGTCGGGCTGCCCGCCGACCAGGTCGGCCACGGCCCGCCGGCACTCGGCGACGAGCGCGTCCGAGCGCCCGCTGGCCGGGAAGGCGCCGCCGACGTTGCCGATCCCACCCCGGTAGGCCCCGGCGATGGCGTCGATCACCGTCTCCGGCACCTGGGTCCCGGCGGCCCCGTCGAGGTAGGCGTAGCCGTCGGCGAGGGCCGGGTACAGCGCCCGGATCCGTCCGACGTCCCATCGCCCGTCCGGGCTCATCGGCTCACCATGCGTACGCCTCCGGGGCCGGACCCCCCGGACCCGGCCAGATCCGGTCGAGGCGGTCCAGGGCCTTCTCGTCCAGCTCGATCTCCAGGGCCCGCAAGGAGTGCTCCAGCTGCTCCAGGGTCCTCGGCCCCACGATCGGGCCGGTCACGCCCTCCTGGTGGAGCAGCCAGGCCAGGGCCACGTCCGAGGGGCGCTCGCCGAGCTCGTCGCAGAACGCCTCGTACTCCTCGACCTGCGGGCGGTACCGCTCCAGCCGCTTGCGTTGCTGCTCGCCGACGCTACGGCCCTCCCGGGCCTTGCGCAGCGCCCCGCCGAGCAACCCGCCGAGGAGCGGGCTCCAGGGGATGACCCCGAGCCCGTAGTCGCGGCAGGCCGGCAGCACCTCGAGCTCGATCGAGCGCTCGGCCAGGTTGTAGAGCGACTGCTCGCTGACCAGCCCGAGCGAGTGCCGCGCCCGGGCCGTCTCGTTGGCCTTGGCGATATGCCAGCCGGCGAAGTTGGAGGAGCCCACGTACAGCACCTTGCCCTGCTGCACGAGCAGGTCCATGGCCTGCCAGATCTCGTCCCAGGGGGTGTCCCGGTCGACGTGGTGCATCTGGTACAGGTCGATGTGGTCGGTCTGCATCCGCTGCAGCGAGGCCTCGCAGGCCCGGCGGATGTTCAGCGCCGACAGCTTGTTCTCGTTGGGCCAGTCGCCCATCGACCCGAACGCCTTGGTGGCCAGCACCACCTTGTCGCGGCGCCCTCCGCCCTTGGCGAACCAGCGTCCAAGGATCTGCTCGGTGACGCCCTCGCCCTTCTTCCAGCCGTAGACGTTGGCGGTGTCGAAGAAGTTGATGCCCTCGTCAAGGGCCCGATCCATGATCACGCCCGAGTCCTCCTCAGAGGTCTCCGGGCCGAAGTTCATCGTCCCAAGGCAAAGCCGGCTGACCAGCAGCCCGGTTCTTCCGAGATGAGTGTGTTCCATCGACAACCTCCCGCGGCGCGGCGGCCTTCGCGGCGGCCGCATATGCTTGATCCATGTTCGATACCCTCTCCGACCGACTCCAAGACACCTTCACACGCCTGCGCGGGCACGGCCGGCTGTCCGAGGCCCAGGTCGACGCCGCGCTCCGCGAGGTCCGCCTGGCCCTGCTGGAGGCGGACGTCAACTTCAAGGTGGTGAAGGATTTCATCGCCCGGGTGCGCGAGCGCTCGGTGGGGGAGGAGGTCACCCGCAGCCTGACCCCGGCCCAGCAGGTGGTCAAGATCGTCCACGAGGAGCTGGTCGTCACGCTGGGCGAGCGCAACGTGCCGCTGCAGTGGTCGCCGCGGCCGCCGACGGTGCTGCTGATGGCCGGTCTCCAGGGCTCGGGCAAGACCACCACCGCGGCCAAGCTGGCCCGCTGGCTGACCGCCAAGGGCCGAAAGCCCCTGCTGGTCGCCTGCGACCTCCAGCGCCCGGCGGCCGTGAAGCAGCTCCAGGTGCTGGGCGAGCAGGCCAAGGTCCCGGTGTTCGCCCCCCACCCCGGCGGCCCTGACGCCGACCCGGTGCCGGTTGCCCTTGGCGCCCGCGACGAGGCCGAGCGGACCGGCCGAGACGTGGTGATCGTCGACACCGCAGGCCGGCTGGCCATCGACGCCGAGATGATGGCCCAGGCGGCGGCCATCCGCGAGGCCGTCGAGCCGACCGAGGTGCTGCTGGTGGTCGACGCCATGACCGGCCAGGACGCGGTGGCCACGGCCCAGGCGTTCCAGGAGGGCGTTGACGTCACCGGGTTCGTCCTGACCAAGCTGGACGGCGACGCCCGGGGTGGCGCCGCCCTGTCGATCCGGGCCGTCACCGGGCGGCCGATCAAGTTCGCCGCCACCGGCGAGAAGCTGGCCGACTTCGACGCCTTTCATCCCGACCGGCTGGCCGGGCGGATCCTTGGCATGGGCGACGTGCTCACCCTGATCGAGCGGGCCGAGGAGCAGATCGACCGCGAGCAGGCCGAGAAGATGGAGCGCAAGCTCCGCGAGGCCTCCTTCACCCTGGAGGACTTCCTCGACCAGCTCCAGCAGGTCAAGAAGATGGGCCCGCTCAGCCAGGTCCTTGGCATGCTCCCGGGCATGAGCCAGCAGCTCAAGGGGGTCGAGGTCGACGACCGCGATGTGGCCAGGGTCGAGGCGATCATCCGTTCCATGACCCCGGGCGAGCGCCACAACCCCAAGATCCTCAACGGCTCGCGGCGGGCCCGCATCGCCCGCGGCTCGGGCACCACCACCCAGCAGGTCAACGCCCTGCTCAAGCAGTTCGAGGAGGCCCGCCGGATGATGAAGCAGCTGTCGGGCATGACGCCCAAGAAGCTGCGCCGGATGGGCCTGCGCTAGACTGCCTCGGTCCCGGACGCCACAGCAGGCACAACGACGGGGAACGGCAGACCTCCCGGGACGGGCGGGCCACCCCCGAGATCGGAGCACTCCACACCATGGCCGTGAAGATCCGCCTGATGCGCATGGGCGCCAAGAAGGCCCCCTTCTACCGGGTCGTCGTCGCCGACTCGCGCAGCCCTCGCGACGGGCGCTTCCTCGAGAACCTCGGCATCTACCACCCCAACAACGAGCCGTCCCGGGTCGAGATCGACACCGAGAAGGCGGCCGCCTGGCTGGCCAAGGGCGCCCAGCCGACCGAGGCGGTGGCCAAGCTGCTCACCATCGCCGGGGTCGAGGGCCTTGCCGAGCGCAAGCAGACCGCCAAGGCGCTGCGGGCGACCCAGGCCAAGGCCAAGGCCGAGCCGCGCAAGGCCCCGGCCAAGGGCAAGAAGTAGCTCGGGATGCGTGACGTCGTCGTCTACCTCGCCAGGGCGCTGGTCGACGACCCGGACCGGGTCACCGTCGAGGAGCTTCCCGGCGGCCGGGGCGTCACCTACGAGGTCCGGACCGCCCCCGACGACGTCGGCAAGCTGATCGGCCGGGGCGGCAGGACCGTCAAGGCCCTGCGCCGGGTCGTCAAGGCCTGCACCCCCAAGGGCCAGCGGGTCGAGGTCGAGGTCCTCGCCGAGGGCGAGTGACCGTGCCCGAGTCAGCGGGGCGTCCGTCCGCGGCCCCCGGCACCCCGCCGGACCGCCTGGTCGTCGGCCGGGTGGTCAGGCCGCACGGGGTGCGGGGGGAGCTGTCGGTCGAGGTGCTCTCGGACGCTCCAGAGCGGTTCGTGCCCGGCGCCGAGCTGGGTGTTGGCGACCCCGACGGCCCGGCCCCGCTGGGCTCGGCGGTCATCCTGGCGGCCCGCCTCCACCTGGGCCGACTGCTACTGAGCCTGGAGGGGGTGGAGGACCGCGACGCCGCCGACAGGTTCCGCGGGGCCTGGCTGTCGATCCCGGCCGCCTCGGCCCGCCCGCTCGACCCGGGGGAGTTCTGGCCCCACCAGCTGGTCGGCCTGGCCGTGGTCGACCATCAGGGCCGCGAGCGGGGCCGGGTAGCCGACGTCGTCCCCGGCGCCGCCCACGACCTGCTCGTGGTCGAGCTCCCCGGCGGGGCCAGCGCCCTCGTCCCGGCCGTGGCCGCCCTGGTCACCGTCGAGCTGGAGGCGGGCCGGGTGCTGGTCGACGCCGTCCCCGGGCTGCTCCCGGAGGAGGGGTCCGGCGAACCCGAGACTGGTGCCCCGGTGGATCGGGAGTAGCGCAGTGCTGGTCGACATCGTCACCATCTTCCCCGGGTTCTTCGCCTCGCCGCTGGCCACCGGCCTGCTCGGCAGGGCGGGGGAGCGAGGCCTGGTCGAGGTCCGCCTCCACGACCTGCGCGACTGGGCGGCCGGCCGGCACCGCAGCGTCGACGACGCCCCCTTCGGCGGCGGCGCCGGCATGGTCATGCTCCCCGGCCCCTGGTTCGACGCCCTCGACACCCTGGAGGCCGAAGGCCCGGCCCGGGTCGTCCTGCTCGCCCCCGACGGCCGGCGCTTCGACCACGGGGTCGCCCAGCGGCTGGCCGCCGAGCCCCGGCTGATCCTGTGCTGCGGCCGCTACGAGGGCATCGACGAGCGCGTCCGCACCCGCGTCGACGAGGTCCTGTCCATTGGCGACTTCGTCCTGGCCGGCGGGGAGACGGCCGCCCTGGTGGTCCTCGAGGCCGTCGCCCGGCTCGTTCCCGGGGTGATGGGCAACGCCGACTCGGCCACCGACGAGTCGTTCGCGGCCGGCCTGCTCGAGTATCCGCAGTACACCCGACCGGCGGTCTACCGCGACCTGGAGGTCCCGGCCGTGCTCCGCTCCGGCGACCACGGCGCGGTGGCGCGCTGGCGTCGCGAGCAGGCGGTCGACCGTACCCGCCGGCTCCGCCCCGACCTGCTGGAACAGGCCGAGGAGGGCCCCGCCGGACCGCAGGACCCTGGCTGAATCTGTTACTCTCGGAGTGAACGCGGGTCGCGCTATGCTGCCCTTTCGCGTTTTTCAGCTTTCAAGGAGTCTCATCCATCATGCAGATCACCGACGTGGTCGAGCGCGCGCAACTGCGCGACGATCTGCCCGACTTCCGGCCCGGCGACACCGTCAAGGTGCACGTCCGCGTGGTCGAGGGGAGCCGGGAGCGGA
>JASLIH010000457.1 GCA_030152105.1 Actinomycetes bacterium | reverse complement strand
GCGGCCGAAGCACAGGCTGTGCTCGGCCGCGGCCAGCTGGGCCAGGCGCCCGCTGTGCCGGGCCACGAAGGCGTCCCGGTCCACCCGTGCCTGGACGTTGCCGCCGCCCTCGTAGCCGAGAGCCCGCTCCAGCTCGGCCTGAGTGCGCTCGCGCAGGGTGTCCAGGCGCCGGTACAGCATCGACACGTAGGCCTGTTCCTGTTCCAGCTCAGCGGCGAGATTCTGCATCCTTGACATGAGCCCCCATTCGCGCTACCGTTGATGAGGCGGTCCATCGCCTGATTTCGGCTGCGTGCGCAGAAGAGTTCACGGTACCAGCGCGGGCAGTGAACGTCCAGCCCCCTTTTCGGGGGCTTCTCTTGTCTCTGGCGCCGCTACCCCAGCCTGGTGAAGGCGTGGGCGAGAATCTCCAGGCCTTCGTCGGCCTCGGCCTCGGTGAGGATGAGGGGCGGGGCGATCCGCAGGACGTTGCCGTAGAGGCCGCCCTTGCCGACCAGGAGGCCGCCGCGACGGGCCTCCTCCTGGAGGCTGGCGGCCAGGGCCGGGGCCGGCGTGGTCGTGCCCGGCTCGACCAGCTCGACGGCCAGCATCAGGCCCTTGGCCCGGACGTCGCCCACGGCCGGCCGTCCCTCGGCCAGGCGGCGCAGGCCGTCGGCCAGGCGGGCCCCGACCACCCGGGCGTTGGCCTGGAGGTCGTGGTCGGCCAGGAAGTCCAGCACGGCCAGGGCGCCGCTGGTCACCAGCGGGTTGCCGCCGAAGGTGGAGATCGAGTTGGCCGTCACCGAGTCCATCAGCTCGGCCCGGGCCACCACCCCGCCGATGGGCAGGCCGTTGCCCAGCCCCTTGGCGAAGGTGAGCATGTCCGGGACGATCCCGTGGGCCTGGTAGCCCCAGAAGTGGTCGCCGGTCCGGCCCCAGCCGGTCTGGACCTCGTCGGAGACGAACAGGATCCCCTGGTCGTCCAGGACCTCCTTCATGGCCCCGAACAGCCCGTCGGGCGGCACGGCGAAGCCGCCAACGCCCTGGACGGGCTCGGCGATCATGGCTGCCACCTGGCCGGCGGTGGTGGTGTCGATCACGTCGCGCAGGTCGTCGACGCAGGCGGCGATGTAGCGGTCGTCGGGCAGGTCCCTGAACGGGCTGCGGTAGCGGTAGCCGCCGTGGACGTAGCTGACGTTCACCGGGGTGAAGCTGGACGCCGACCAGCTACGGTTGCCGGTGACCCCCATGGCCGCATAGGAGCGGCCGTGGTAGCTGTTGCGCAGGGCCAGGATCTGGTTGCTGCGCCGGGCCGTCGTCGCCAGCAGCAGCGCCGCCTCGTTGGCCTCACTGCCCGAGCTGGTGAAGAACACCTTGGCGTCGGGGATGCCCGACAGCTCGGCCAACCGCTCGGCCAGCTCGACCTGCCGGCGGATCAGGTAGAGGGTCGAGGTGTGGACCATCCGGCCCGCCTGCTCGCGGACCGCCTCGACCACCTCGGGCGGGTTGTAGCCGATCATCGTGGTCAGGATCCCGGCGAAGAAGTCCAGGTAGGTGGTGCCCTCGCCGTCGACCACCCGGCAGCCCTTGCCGTCGACCAGCTCGATCGGCTGGTCGTAGTAGAGGGCCAGCCAGGAGGGCAGCACCTTGCGGTGGCGGGCGAGCAGCTCGGCGTGCGACATGACCCCTCCACTGGGACCTCGATGATGTGCTGGTGGGAGGATATCCCCATGACGCCTGTCTTCGACGCCCCCCGGGCGGCGCTCGTGCGCCCGCCCTCGGAGGCCTTCGCCCGGGCCATCTCCAGCACGGGAGCGGCCATCGACCCGGGCCAGGCCCGGGCCCAGCACGCCGCCTACCGCGACGCCCTGGCCGACCTGGTCGAGGTGGTCGTGCTCCCGGCCGCCGACGAGCTGCCCGACGCCTGCTTCGTGGACGACTGCGCGGTCGTGCTCGGCGGCCAGGCGCTGCTCACCCGCCCCGGCGCCCCGTCGCGGGCCGCCGAGCCCGAGACCCTGGCCGGCGTCCTGGCCGGCCTGGTCGACGACCTGCACCGGATGACCGCCCCGGCCACCCTGGACGGCGGCGACGTGCTGCGGCTGGGCCGGACCCTGGTCGCCGGCCGCTCCGAGCGGACCAGCCAGGACGGGATCGGGCAGCTGGCCCGGTTCGCCGAGGCCCTCGGCGGGCGGGTCGAGGTCGCCGCCGTCCCCCCCGGCACCCTGCACCTCCAGAGCGCCGTCACCGCCCTGGCCGACGACGCCGTGGTCGGCACGGCCGAGCTGCTCGAGCAGCCGGCCCTGCGGGGCGTCCCCACCAAGGTGGTCGTGCCCCCCGAGGAGGCGGCCGCCGGCAACCTCCTGGCCGTCGGCACCACCGTGGTGGTGCCGGCCGGCTGCCCGCGGACGGCCGCCGCCGTGGCCGCCCTCGGGTTCGAGGTCCGCGAGGTCGACCTGGGCGAGTTCGCCAAGGCCGACGGCGGCGCCACCTGCCTGTCCCTGCTGGTCTAGGAGGGGCACTGCCCCATGGGAACCGTGCGCACCCGGGCGCGGTCAGCGGCGGGCGACCAGCATCGGGGCGACCTCGGCGGCGAACACGGCGATGCGGTCCTCCAGGCCGGGCGTTGGGTGGTCGAGGTCGACCACGAACCCGTCGGCGCCCGCCTCCAGGTAGTCGTTGAGCTGCTCGGCCACCCAGGGGGCAGGCCCGGCCACCATGTGCCGGCCCCGCTCGTCGGCCGCCTCCTCCTCGAGCCGGTCCTGGACGGTGACGGCCAGGCGCAGCACCACCCGGCCCTCGGGGACGTCCTCGCGGAAGCTGGCCGCCATGGCCCGCAGCTCCCGCGGCGGGAGGGCCACCGGGTGCCAGACCCCGGTCTTGGCCGCCCGGCGCAGGGTGTGCCTGGACACCCCGGCCACCCACAGCTCCAGGCCCTCGGGCCGGGTCGGGGCCGGAGCCAGCCAGGCGTCCGGCACCGGGACCGGGCCGTCGGCCACCACCCGGCCGGGGGCCTGGCGCAGCAGGTCGCCGGCCAGCTCCAGCCACTCGTCCAGACGCCGGCCCCGGTCCTCGAAGGAGGCCCCGAGGGTCTGGAACTCCTCCTCCATCCAGCCGGCCGCGACCGCCGTGACCAGCCGCCCGCCCGACAGCACGTCCAGGCTGACCAGCTGCTTGAGGGTCAGCAGGGGCTCGCGCTGGGGCACGATCAGGGCCGAAACGCCCAGCCGCAGCCGCCGGGTCCGGCCGGCCAGGTAGCCGACCGTGACCAGCGCCTCGGCGATCGTGCCGTAGACGCCGGCATGGCGCGACGGCACCATGACGTGGTCGGTCATCCAGCCCGAGTCCAGCCCCGCCTCCTCGGCGGCGACGGCCGCGGCGGTCAGGCGCCCGGGGTCGAACGCCTCGCCGTAGTTGGGCAGGACCACGCCGAGGTGGGGACCATCCATGCTCCAAGGCTACCGCCGGTTCCGGTGGACGGCGTCCTGGTGGACGGCCAAGATGGCCGCGGTCATCCGATTCTCGCGTCTTCTGGAGCCGGTGTGCGACGGACCGTCTTCCTGCTCGACCTCGACGGCACGCTGGTGGACAGCGTCTACCAGCACGTGCTGGCCTGGCAGGAAGCGCTGGAGGCGGGCGGGATCGAGCTGTCGGTGTGGCGCATCCACCGGCGCATCGGGATGAGCGGCGGGCTGTTCGTGGGGGCGCTGCTGCGCGAGACCGGCCAGCCGGTCGACGCCGAGCTGGTGGCCAGGCTCCAGCAGGTCCACGCCGAGGCCTACCGGCGCCGGGCCACCGAGCTGCGGCTCCTTCCGGGGTCGCGGGAGCTCCTGGCCCGGCTGACCGAGGCCGAGGTGCCCTGGGCGATCGCCACCAGCGGGCTGATCGAGGCCGCCCGGCCGACCCTGGAGCTGCTCGGGGTCCCGGACGACGTGCCGGTGGTGACCCGCAACCAGGTCGCCCGGGCCAAGCCCGACCCCGACCTGTTCCTGGCCGCGGCCGAACGCCTGGGGGCCGACGTCACCGACGCGGTCGTGGTCGGCGACTCGGTCTGGGACCTGCTGGCCGCCCGGCGGGCCCGGGCCCTCGGCATCGGCCTGCTGTCGGGCGGCTACGGCCGCGAGGAGCTGGAGCGGGCCGGCGCCTACCGGGTCTACGAGGACCCGGCCGACCTGCTTCTGCACCTGGACGAGGTCGGGGTCAGGAACCCGGGCGAGGGCTGACCCCTTAGGCGACCCTTACCTGTCTGCCCGTACGGTGGGGCGGTCAGGGCCGTCGAGAGAAGGAGGCTCGCTTGCCAGAAGAGCCAGTCACGACGGCGCGGACAGGATGGCGGCCTTGGCGCGCCATCTTTGTCGCCACCGTGCTCGCCGGGCTGGCGGTGGTGCTGTTCGCCACCAGCGCGTTCAGCAGCTCCGGCAGGACACCTGACTCGAGCGGCGGCTCGCCCGCCGTCGAGCAGGTCCAGCAGTCACCCGGGCACAACGGGCGCGACTGCCCCAACAAGTCGGGGCGGGACCGTTCCAGCACCCCGAGCGACGCCAGCCTGGACGTGTAGCGCCGTCCACCTGACAGGAGCGCCCGGCCAGCACCACGGCCGGGCGCTCCACCTTCCCTCCCGCCGTGGGCTAGGTTCCCCCACCGGGGACCAGCCCGAGGGCCAGGCAGGCGGGGCAGGCGCCTTCGGCCAGGACCCGGGTCACGCGGGGTCGGCGGCGGCGCAGGAGCAGGGTCGCGGTGGCGGCCAGGACGATGGCGGCGGCCGCCAGGACCGGCAGGCGCGCCTGTTCCAACAGCTCCCTGGCCGCCGGGCCGAGGGCGTAGCCGAGGCGAGGCGCGGGCCGGTCAGGCCAAGCCGTGGCCCGGCCCGGGTCAGCAGTGCCCGACCGGGCCCCCTGGCCGCCTCACCCTCCGTTCGCCGGGGCGGCCGCGACGGTTCAGCCGCCCAGGTGCTCAGATGCCGAGCCGGGCCCGGGCCCGGCGCATCCCGGCCAGCCAGCGGTCCCGGTCGGCGGCCCGGCGGCGCTCGAAGGTGGCCACCTCGGGATGGGGCAGGATCAGGAAGCGGCCCTCGGCCAGCCCGCGGACCACCGCCCCGGCCACCTCCTCGGGCTCCAGCAGCGCCCCGGCGGCCAGCACCGGGGACCCGGCGCCCATCCCCTCGGTCATGGCCGTGCGCACCCCCTGCGGGCACAGGCACGACACCCCCACGCCCTCGTCGCCCCAGCGGATGGCCAGCCACTCGGCCAGGGCGACCGTGCCGTGCTTGGTCACCGCGTAGGGGGCGCTGTCCATGCTGGTCAGCAGCCCGGCCGCCGACGCGGTGAGCAGCAGGTGGCCGCGGCCCCTGGTCGCCATCCGGGGCGCCAGCACCCTGGCCAGGTACACGTGGGCGAGCACGTGCACGGCGAACGACCGCTCCCAGTCGCCGTCGTCGCCCAGGCCGTCGCCGAGCGCCACCCCGGCGTTGGAGCACCACAGGTCGACCGGGCCGAGCTCGTCCTCGACCCGGTCGACCAGCCGGGCCACGGCACCCGGGTCGGTCGCGTCCAGCCCGGCGCCCAGCGACGGGCAGCCGAGGCCGGCGGCCACCCGCTCGGCCCCGTCCCGGTCGAGGTCGGCCACGACCACGCCGGCCGCCCCCTCGGCCGCGAACCGCTCGGCCAGGGCCCGGCCGATCCCCCGCGCCCCGCCGGTGACGACCGCGACCGCTCCCTGTAGGTTCATGGCATGCAACGCTACGGCATCACCGTGCCGTTCGACGGCATCCCCCTGGCCGGCCAGCGCGAGCTGTTCGCCGAGCTGCCCGACCTCGGCTACACCGACGTGTGGTCCTCGGAGGTGGACGGCGCCGACGCCTTCACCCCGCTGGTCCTGGCCAGCGTGTGGGCGCCGGCGCTGCGGCTCGGGACGGCGATCGCGCCCGTGTTCACCCGTGGGCCGGCGACCCTGGCCCTGTGCGCGGCCAGCCTGGCCGCGGCCGCCCCGGGCCGGGTGGCCATCGGGATCGGCGCCTCCTCCGACGTGATCGTCGAGCGCTGGAACGGCATCCAGTTCGACCGGCCGCTGCAGCGGGTCCGGGACACCGCCCGGTTCCTGCGGGCCGCCCTGGCCGGGGCCAAGGTGACCGAGCGCTACGAGACGTTCGCCGTCGACGGCTTCCGCCTCGGCCTCGTCCCCGACCCGCCGCCGAAGCTGCTGGTCGCCGCCCTGCGCCCGGGGATGCTGCGGCTGGCCGGCCGGGAGAGCGACGGCGCCATCCTCAACTGGCTCGCCCCCGGCGACGTCGGCACCGTCACCCCGTATGTCCACGCGGCCGGCCCGGGCCGGGAGATCGCGGCCCGCATCTTCGTCGCCCCCACCGCCGACCCCGACCAGGCCCGTGCCATCGGCCGCCGAGCCCTGACCGCCTACCTGAACGTGCCTGTCTACCGGGCCTTCCACGAGTGGCTGGGCCGGGGCGAGCGCCTGGCCCCGATGTGGGCGGCGTGGGCGGCCGGCGACCGCCGGGCCGCCCTGGCCGCCATCGCCGACGACGTGGTCGACGACCTGCTCGTCCACGGCCCCCCGGAGGCCTGCCGCGAACGGGTCCGCCAGTACGCCGAGGCCGGCGTCCACACCCCGATCCTGGCCCTGCTCCCAGTCGGCGGCGACCTCCGCGAGACGGTCCGCGCCCTCGGCCCCGCCGCGGACTGAGGGGCCCTACAGGGTAGTGAGGCCGCCGTCGAGCTGTTGACCGGCACATGCACCCGCCCCTCCCGCTCCCCCACCTCCCCGGCCAGCCGCCGGCAGGCCTCCTCCCCCGACAGGTCGGCCGCTACCGCCACACCCTCCCCACCCTGCGACAGCTCGGCGGCGACCCGTTCGCACACCTCCGCCTTCCGCGAGCTGATGACCACCCGCGCCCCGCCCTCCACGAACCCCCTGGCGATCATCAACCCGATCCCCCGGCTCCCCCCGGTGACCACCACCGTCTTCCCCGCCACCGAGAACAGGTCGTCCACGCCCGCGCCTCCCAGATTTGGCTTCTCCCGTCGCCATATCATTGGCCCCATGGCGATCTCCTACGAATGGCGCGGGGCGTTCACCAGCGCCGAGGCGAACCGGCTGCACGCCGAGTGCTTCGGCCATCCGGTGCTGAGCGACCAGGAGTGGGACTGGCGGGGCCAGGTCGAGGGGCACAGCCTTGGATGGGTGAGTGCCCGGGACGGCGGGGAGCTGGTCGGGTTCGTGAACGTGGCCTGGGACGGGGTGGTGCATGCGTTCGTGCTGGACACGATGGTGGCGACCCGGGCGCGCCGCGGCGGGGTCGGGACCCGGCTGGTGGAGCTGGCGGTCGAGGGGGCGCGGGCGGCCGGGTGCGAGTGGCTGCATGTCGACTTCGAGGACCATCTGCGGGGGTTCTACTTTGACGCCTGCGGGTTCGTCCCGACCAATGCCGGGCTGATCGAGCTGTGATGGAGGGACCGATGGCGCGATTGGTGGAGTTGCGGCGGCACACCGACAACGACGGCGACGTGCTGACCGCCGAGGGGGTCGCGGCCGCGCTGCGGCTCGGGAGCGGGCTGGCCGGGGGGTACCGGGTGGCGGTCTCGACCGGAGCCCAGCGGGCCACCCAGACGATCGGGTGCCTGCTGGCGGCGCTCGGCCAGCCGGTGCCGGACGGGGTGGTGGTCGAGGCCGGGCTGCGGTCCGAGCGGGAGGACCGGTGGCGGGCCATCGCCAAGGAGGCCGACGGCGGCGACCTGGCGGCGATGCGGTCGGTCGACCCCGGGTTCGTCGACGCCGAGGCGGCCGCGCTGGGGGCGGCGCTGGGCCGGGTGCTGGAGCTGCTCGGGGACGGCGAGCGGGCCCTGGCCGTGGGTCACAGCCCGACCAACGAGGCGGCCGTGCTCGGGCTCACCGGGGAGCTGGTCGCCCCGCTCGGCAAGGGCGCCGGGGTGCTGGTCACCGCGGACGAGGGGGGCTTCCGGGTCGAGGTCCTGGAGCCCTGAGACGACGGAAGGCGGGGTCGAGCAGGGGGGCTGAGGGCCGCCGGCCTGCGGGTGTCGTACCCTTGGGGCATGGCCACCCGGAAGCTGGTCCTGGACGTCGCTGGTCGTGAGGTGACCGTCAGCAACCCGGACAAGGTGTATTTCCCCCGGACCGGGCATACCAAGCTCGACCTGGTGAACTACTACCTGGCCGTGGCCGATGGGGCGCTGCGGGGGGTGGCCGACCGGCCGATGGCCCTCAAGCGGTTCGTGAACGGGGCCGAGGGCGAGTTCTTCTTCCAGAAGCGGGCGCCGGAGAAGCGGCCCGAGTGGGTGGAGACGGTCGAGCTCAAGTTCCCCTCCGGGCGCAGCGCGCATGAGATCGTCGTCCGGGACGCGGCCCAGCTGGCCTGGGTGGTCAACCTGGGCTGCATCGACCTCAACCCCCACCCGGTGCGGGCCGCCGACCTGGACCATCCCGACGAGCTGCGGGTCGACCTCGACCCGATGCCCGGGGTGCCGTGGCCCGACGTGCTCCAGGTCGCCCTGGTCACCCGGGAGACCCTTGAGGACTTCGGGCTGGCCGGGTGGCCCAAGACGTCCGGGTCGCGAGGCTTCCACGTCTACTGCCGGATCCAGCGCCAATGGACCTTCCCCGAGGTCCGGCGGGCCGCGGTCGCCCTGGCCCGCGAGGTCGAGCGGCGCGCCCCCGAGATCGCCTCCAGCCGCTGGTGGAAGGAGGAGCGCCACGGGGTGTTCCTCGACTACAACCAGAACGCCAAGGACCGGACGGTGGCCTCGGCCTACTCGGTCCGCCCGACCCCCGACGCGCGGGCGTCGATGCCGCTGTCCTGGGACCAGGTGGCGGAGTGCCGGCCGGAGGCGTTCACCATCGACACCGTGCCCGAGATCGTGCGGGAGGCCGGCGACGCCTCCGACGGGATCGACGGCCAGGCCGGGTCCCTTTCGGCGCTGCTGGAGCTGGCTGACCAGCACGAGGAGGCCGGGTTCGCCGACGCCCCCTGGCCGCCCCACTTCGTCAAGGCTGAGGGCGAGCCGGCCCGGGCTCAGCCCTCCAAGCGGCGGATGCCCGGCCCGGCTGTCCGCGAGGGGTTCGTCCCCCCACCGGCCCCGGGCAAGACGGCCGGGCCGACCGGCCGGCGGCGCACCACCATGCCCCTGATCGAGGTCGCCCGGGCGGCCACCGAGGCCGAGGCCCGCGAGGGCCTGGAGCGCTGGAAGGGCCGCCACGGCGACGTCTGGCCGCTGCTCGGCCCGACCGACGTGCTGGTCGACTCAATGCGGGGCCGCAGCACCACCTGGTACCGGATCCGGCTCAACCTCCGGAACGTCCCCGAGGACCGCCGACCGCCCCAGGAGGCCCTCGAGGTCGACTACGACCCCTGGGCCGGCCGCCCGCCTGGGTAGGGGTCGTCCTCGAACAGCCAGGCGGCGATGTGCTCGGCGATGGCCATCGAGGAGGTCGCCGCCGGGGAGGGGGCGTTGCGGATGGCGACGACCCGGCCCTGGCGGCTGATGCGGAAGTCGTCGACCAGGGTGCCGTCGCGGGCCACGGCCTGGGCCCTGACGCCGCTGCGGGCGCGGTGGAGGTCGTCGGGACGCAGGTCGGGGACATACCGGCGGGCGGCGTCGCAGAAGGCACGGCGGCTGAGCGACCCGAACACCTCGCGGACCCCGGTGCGCCAGTGACGGGCGGCCATGCGCCGGAAGCCGGGCCAGGCCAGGGTCTCGGCCAGGTCGCCGACGCGCACGTCGCGCCAGCGGTAGCCCTCCCTGGCCAGGGCGAGGACGGCGTTGGGGCCGACCAGGACCCCGCCGTCGACCCGCTTGGTCAGGTGGACCCCGAGGAACGGGTAGCGCGGGTCGGGCACGGGGTAGACGAGGCCGTTGACCAGGTTGCGGCGGCCGGGGGCGAGCTCGTAGTACTCGCCCCGGAACGGCACCACCCGGGGTTCGTCCTCGTGGCCGGCCAGGCGGGCCAGGCGGTCGGTGTGCAGCCCGCCGCAGATGACCAGCTCGTCGAAGGCGAGCCGCTCGCCGCCGGCCTCGACGGCCACCCCGCCGTTGTCCTGGGTGACGCGCCGGACCTCGACGCCGGTGCGGATCTCGGCCCCCATGGCGGCCGCGTCGGCGGCCAGCCGCCTGGTCACGGCGGCGAAGTCGACCACCGCGGTGTGGGGCGAGTGCAGGGCGGCGATCCCCTGGACATTCGGCTCCAGCTCGCGCAGCTCGTCGCCGCCGACCATCCGCACCCCAGGGACGCCGTTGGCCACGGCCCGCTCGTGGATGGCCTCCAGGCGCCCCAGCTCGCCCTCGTCGAGGGCGACGACCACCTTGCCGCACTCGTCGTAGGCCAGGCCGTGGCGGGCGCAGAGCTCCCCGAGCAGCTCGACCCCGCGGCGGCACAGCCGGGCCTTGAGCGACCCCGGGGTGTAGTAGAGGCCGGCGTGCACGACCCCGCTGTTGCGGCCCGTCTGGTGCATGGCCAGGTCCGGCTCCTTCTCGAGCACGGTCACGGCCACGTCCCGGTCTCGGCCGGTGATGTGGTGGGCCAGGGCGACCCCAACGATGCCGCCCCCCACGATCCCTACCCGTCGTGTCGTCATGGCCGAAGTCTACGGCTCACCGGGAGCGCCGCGGGAACAGGCCGGTCGCGGCCGAACAACGACCTCTCGTAACGATCCCGGGACGCAGCCAGGCGACAATGCGCCGAGACCGACGTCTCCGGGAGGATGGATGGCTGCGCTGGCCTGGGCGCTGTGGGCACTCACCCTGGTCGCCTTTGCCTTGATGGGCTGGTTCGACCGGCTGCTGACCCAGGCCGGCCGGCCCGATCTCGCCCTCGGCACCTCCGACGTCCCCGCCTTCGTGCTCGCCACCCTGAGCGCCACCACCGTCGGGGCGTTGCTGGCCAGCCGCCGCCCTCGCCACCCGGTGGGCTGGCTGCTGCTCGGCCTCGGCCTGCCGGTGGCCCTGTCCGGCGTGGCCACCGGCTATGCCAACTACGGGCTGATGGCCAGGCCGGGGTCGCTCCCGGGCGCCGACCTGGCGGCCGTCTACCACGGGGTGAGCATCCTGGGCGCGCTCACCTGCCTGCAGTTCGTCCTGCTGCTCACCCCGACCGGGTCGCTGCCGTCGCCGCGCTGGCGCTGGTGGGCCTGGTTCGTGGG
>JASLIH010000350.1 GCA_030152105.1 Actinomycetes bacterium | reverse complement strand
ATGACCCCGGCGATGATGGCGAAGCTGCCGATGAACAGGAACAGGGCGCCGAACTCGCCCCCGATGGCCTCGGCCTGGTCGAGCAGCTCCCGCTTGGGGGTGGCGACCGCCGTGCCCTGGCCGGTCAGGGGCCCCAGGGCGGCCTGGAGCTTGCCCTTGACCTGGTCGGTGGCGGCGGCCCCGCCCTCGACGTCGCCGGTGTTGGAGACGAGGGTCAGGGTCTCGGGCCCGGCCCGGCCGCCGACCGGGCCGGCCACCCAGCCAAGGGTGCCCGGCTCGACAAAGGCGCCGTGCTCGCCGAACCCGGCCAGGCCCCGGGCGGGCACGACCCTGGCCACCGCCAAGGTCAGCGGGCGGCCGTACAGGTGGAAGGTGAGCCGGTCCCCGGCCCGGGCGTCCAGGGCGCTGGCCAGGGTGTCGCTCAGCACCACCCGGCCCGGGCCGGGGCCCGGCCCGGCCAGCGAGGACCCCGGCCCCTCGAAGCCGGCCGCGGCGGCGAAGTCCAGCTCGAGCACGGTGGCCTGGGGCTCGCCCTTGCCGTCGGAGACCACGGCGGCGCTGTGGCGGCGGACAGTGAGCAGCCCGTCCACCGCCGGGTCGCCGCGCAGGCGCTCCAGCCGGCGGGCCGCCTCCTCCCCCTTGGCCGGGTCGGGCGAGGAGACCACCTCGTCGACCACGCCCAGCTCGCGGTAGGCGCTCTGCTTGAAGGACTGGTCGAGGGTGTCGCCGACGACCAGGCTGCCGACGATGATGGCCGTGCCCAGGACCGAGCCGGCCACCACCAGGGCGGCCTCGGCCCGGCGGCGGCTGACCTGGCGCAGGGCGAGACGGCGGGTCAGCGGGCCGCGCAGGGCCAGCACGACGGTGAGGAGCAGGCCGGCGCCGCCCATGCCGACCAGGAACGGGGTCAGGTCGGGGTACATCGGTCAGCTCCCCACCGACGCCAGCGGGCGCCGCTCGTCGCCGATCAGGTGGCCGTCGCGCATGCGCACGACCCGGCCCGCCGAGCCGCCGATGGCCGGGTCGTGGGTGACCAGCACGATCGTCTGGCCCTCCTCGCGGTTCAGCTCGTGCAGCAGGGCCACGACCTGGTCGGCCATGGCGGTGTCGAGGTTCCCGGTGGGCTCGTCGGCCCAGACGATCGCCGGGCGGGCGGCGAGGGCCCTGGCGATGGTGACCCGCTGCTGCTCGCCGCCGGACAGCTCGTTGGGCCGGTGGCCGGTGCGGTGGCCGAGGCCGACCCGCTCCAGCATCTCGGTCGCGGTGGCCCTGGCCTTGCGGGCCGGGACGCCGTTGAGCAGCAGCGGCAGCTCGACGTTCTCGACCGCGCTGAACACCGGGATGAGGTTGAAGGCCTGGAAGATGAAGCCCATGGACCGGGCCCGGTGGCTGGTCCGGCGGGCGTCGGACATGGCGAACAGGTCCTGGCCCTCGACCAGGACCCGGCCGCCGTCGATGTCGTCCAGCCCGGACAGGCAGTTCAGCAGCGTGGTCTTGCCCGAGCCGCTCGGGCCCATGACCGCGACCAGCTCCCCGCGTCGCACGACCAGGTCGAGGCCGGCGAGGGCCTCGACCTGGTGCAGCGCGGTCCGGTACACCTTGCGCACCCGCTCGGCCACGAGCAGGGGCTCGACCTGGCCGTTCTCGTTCACGTTGGCTCCTCGAGCGCAGGGGTCGTCTCGAGCAGCAACACTGGCCTGTGGCCGGCGCCGCCACCATCCGGGATGCCCCCGGAAGATCCCCCAGCTAGCCCCCGCCGGCCTCAGGGTTTCCCCCGGGATCGTCCCGTGACCAGCCTCCCGCACGGGGAGATTCTTCGAGAATTCTCAACCGGGACGCCGGAAGGCCAGCTCGGCCATGGGCAGGCGCAGCTCGAAGCGGGCGCCCTGGGCGGGCGGGGTGGGGTCGGCCAGGAGCAGCTCGCCGCTCTGGGCGTTGGCCAGCTGGCGGGCGATGTAGAGGCCGAGGCCGACCCCGCCGGCCCGCCGGGTGGCGCCCGAGTCGAGCTGGGTGAAGCGCTCGAAGATGCGCTCGCGGTCGGCCGCCGGGACCCCGGGGCCGCTGTCCTCGACCGCCAGCACAGCCAGGGCGCCGGCCCGGCGGGCCTCGACCCGGATCGGGGCCTTGTCGGGGGCGTGCTTGGCCGCGTTGTCGAGCAGTTCGCTCAGCACCTGGAGCACCGCCTCGGGGTCGGCCCGGACGGGCAGGACCTCGCGGGCCTCCAGGACCAGCTGGCGCGCCGGGTAGGCGACCCGGGCCGCGGCCACGGCGTCGCGGGCCAGGGCGGCCGCGTCGACCACCGACTGCTCGGCCGGGTCGTGGCCGCTACGCTCCAGCCGGGCCGCCAGCAGCAGCTGCTCGATCTGGAGCTTGAGCCGGTCGCCCTGGCGGGCCGCCATGTCGATCAGCTCCTGGCGCTGGGGTTCGGTGAGCTGGCCCTCGCGGGCGCTCAGGGTGGCCAGCGCGCCCAGCATGCCGGCCAGGGGGGTGCGCAGCTCGTGGGAGACGGCGGCCAGCAGGTCGTCCTTGAGCCGGTCGCTCTCCCGCAACCGCTCGACCAGGGCGTGCTCGGCCTCGGCGAGGCGGGCATGCTCGGCCTCGGCGAGGCGGGCGTGCTCGGCCGCCGCCGTCCTGGCCCGCTCGGCCGACTGCTCGGCGGCCAGGCGGAGCTCCTCGGCCTCCTCGGCGGTCTGGAGGGCGTCGCGGACAGCGAACATCGGCAGCAGGACCAGGGGGAGCAGGCCGACGCTCTCCTGGGCTACCGAGAGCATGATCGGGGCCATGGCGAAGACCATCGTGTACGGCCAGGCCTCGGCCCGGAGGCACTCCTTGAGATCGGCGACGAAGCTCCGTCCGTGGGCCAGGGTGGTGACCAGACCGACCAGGACGAGGTTGCCGAAGAAGTAGACGAGCGCCGCCACCGCGAACGCCGGCAGGTCGTCGGCGCCGAAGGGCCGGTCGCCGCCCAGGAGCTCGTAGACCCCACCGGCGATTGCCATGAGCAGGGCGTACTGGCCGACGTTGAACACGATCTTCTCGGGCGCCGCCCGGCGCAGCACGTCCGAGACGAGGACGGCCAGGGCCATGGCGATGACGGCCGGTGTCGTGCCCCAGCCGAGCAGGATCGCGAACGCGAACGCCTCGGCGGTCGTGACCGCCTGGGTGCCTCCAGTGACCTTGGTGAGGATCGGCAGGGACTCCATGACCACCAGGCTGGCCAGCAGCACCCAGAACAGGGGTGGCTGACGCAGCACGGTCGTCGGCCCCTGGACCACCACAAGGAGCGCAACCAGGCACAGCCCGACCGCCGAGACGGCGAGCACGTAGGCGTGCAGCGCTGATGAGCGGTGGTACGCGACCATCGTCACCAAACCAGCAAGATGGGTCAGACCGGAGACGGGGCGTTAGCACACCACGCCGGTCGATCCTTGTCGAGCCTGTTCAGCGCTGCGGGAATCGGGTCCCTAGGCCCACTTCCGGCCGGCGCCCAGGGCGGCGGCCAGCGCGACCAGCGATCCAAGCGACCAGGCGACGCGGGCCATGCGGGACTTGAGGTGCGTCGTCATGCTCTTTCACCTCCTCCCTTGCGGCGGGGTGGAGGAGGCGAGCCTCCGGGTTGTAACACGCAGTATAGGACGAACCGGCACACGGTCCGGGCACGTGGCGGCGGTAGGATGCGGGCTGGCGGCCGCTACCGACAGGGAGAGGAACCATGAACCCCGACTCGACTCTCGCCTCCTATCTCCGCACCGTCTGCCCTGACGCCGACCTCAGCGGGGTCAGCTCCGAGGCCCTGGCCTTCGCGGCCGCCCTTGACGTGGTCGGCGAGGTCGCGCCCGAGATCGCCTCGGCCGTCGCGGCCGAGCTGGCCGACCAGCGGGCCCACCTCAAGCTGATCGCCTCGGAGAACTTCGCCTCCCCGGCCACCCTGCTGGCCATGGGCAACTGGCTGTCGGACAAGTACGCCGAGGGCTCACCAGGCCACCGCTTCTACGCCGGCTGCGAGAACGTCGACACCATCGAGCGCCGGGCCGTCGAGCTGGCCAAGGGCCTGTTCGGCAGCGACCACGCCTATGTCCAGCCCCACAGCGGCATCGACGCCAACCTGGTGGCGTTCTGGTCGATCCTGACCAAGCGGGTCGAGGCCCCGGCCCTGGAGCGGCTCGGGGCCAAGGACCTCCAGGGCCTGTCGGACGCCGACTGGGAGTCGCTCCGCCATGAGCTCGGCAGCCAGCGCCTCCTCGGCATGGCCCTGGACGCCGGCGGCCACCTGACCCACGGCTTCCGGCCCAACGTTTCCGGGAAGCTGTTCGAGATCGCCCGCTACTCAGTCGACCCGACCACCGGGCTGCTCGACTACGACCAGGTCCGCAAGCAGGCCGAGAGCTTCCGGCCGCTGATCCTGCTGGCCGGCTACAGCTCCTACCCGCGCAAGATCAACTTCCGCATCTTCCGGGAGATCGCCGACGAGGTCGGGGCCGTGCTCATGGTCGACATGGCCCATTTCGCCGGCCTGGTCGCGGGCAAGGTGTTCAACGGCGACTACGACCCGGTGGCCCACGCCCAGGTGGTCACCACCACCA
Organism: Actinomycetes bacterium; assembly: GCA_030152105.1. The sequence goes on along the minus strand of JASLIH010000350.1, from coordinate 27,200 downwards.
CCCACAAGACCCTGCGCGGGCCGCGGGGCGGGATGGTGCTGTGCACCGAGGAGTTCGCCGCCACTGTCGACCGTGGCTGCCCGCTGGTCCTGGGCGGGCCGCTCGGCCACATCATCGCCGCCAAGGCGGTGGCCCTGACCGAGGCGTCACGGCCGGAGTTCGCCGGCTACGCCCAGCGGATCGTCGACAACGCCGCCACCCTGGCCGACGCCCTCCAGCAGCAGGGGGCGACCGTGGTCACCGGCGGCACCGACAACCACCTGCTGCTGGTCGACGCCCGCCCCTACGGCCTCACCGGCCGCCAGGCCGAGACCGCCCTCCGCGAAGCCGGCATCACCCTGAACCGCAACGTGATCCCCTTCGACCCCAACGGCAGCTGGTACACCAGCGGCCTGCGCCTCGGCACCCCGGCCGTCACCACCCTCGGCATGGGCGCCGACGAGATGCGCGAGGTCGCCGCCATCGTCCACGCCGTCCTCGAGTCCACCCAGCCCGTTCCCGACTCCAAGGCCAAGTACCAGCTGGACCCAGCCGTCCGCGACCAGGCCAAGCACCGCGCCACCGACCTCCTGGACCGGTTCCCCCTCTACCCAGGGATCGCGCTGTAGTTGGGGGTCGCCCCATCCGGACCCACCCCCGGATGCTGGACCTCACCCTGGGTCGCGCCGGACCCTCACCCTGGGTCGCGCCGGCCCTTCACCCCGGGTCGCGCCGGACCCTCACCCTGGGTTCCTGGGGCCCCCGAACGGGAGGGTAGCCCACAGCCGGGTGGGGTGCTCGGGGCTGTCCACAGGCCCGGGCTGTCCATGGGGATCGGGGCTGTCCATGGGGATCGGGGGGCCTCCAGGGGGATCAGGGGCCGTCCATCGGATCGGGACGTCCATTCGCTCTAGGAACGGCGGCGCCGGGTGACGAACGTAAGGGCGGCCGCGGCCGCCAGGACGAGGGCGGCGGTCGCCACCAGGAACGGCGCCGCCCTCCCCCACCCGCCGGGGGTCGCCGGCTGGTCGGCGAGCGTCGGGGTCGACGCCGGTGAGGGGCGGGTGGTCGGGGTGAGCTTGGCCAGGGCCGACTCGGGCAGGGGGACGCGCCAGACCTCGCTCTCCGGGCCTTCGGAACCGGCCAGGACCGAGCGGCCGTCGGCGGTCACGGTGATCGACTCGCCCTGGAACTGCGGTGGGAGCTCGAACGACCCGACCCGGCGGCCGGGTGCTCGGTAGACGTAGGCGCCCTGGTAGTCGCGGAGGACGAACAGGCGGCCGTCGGGGGCGAAGGCGCCGTCGGTGATGACCGGGGGGACGCTGGCCACGCGGTGCAGGACGTTGATCTGGTCGGTCCGGAGGCGGGACGGGGCCCGGTACAGGCCGCCGCCGGCCTCCTGTTTGGTGGCCACGTAGAGGCGGTTGCTGCGCGGGTCGACCAGCAGGGCCTCGGCGTTGTGGGAGCCGTCGGCGTAGCGGAGCCGGTAGCGCACCGCCGGGACGGTGGCGTCGCGCAGCTGTGCCGGCTCAGCCACCCGGTACACCGACACATCGGGCCAGACGCCCTGGTTGTCGCCGATGTCGCCGACGAACAGGGCCGGCCGGCCCCGGTCGTCGGTGCCGGCGGCCAGCGCCTCCCAGTCACGGGCCTCGACCCCGGCCAGGGTGAGGGTGGCCAGGGTACGGCCCTCGGAGCCGACCGCGAACAACCGCGCCGCGTCGCCGCTGTCGTTGTGGGTCCACACCACCGCCTGGTGGCGCCGGCTGAGGGCCAGGCCGCTCGACTCGTAGATGCGCGGGTCCTCGAGGCGCAGGGCCACCTCGGCCCCATCGACCTCCTGGGCCGACGCCGGCAGGGCCAGGCACACGAGGGCGACGGCGAGCACGGCGGCGAGGCGGGAGCGCATGGCGGCCAGCGTACCGCCGGCCCGCCGGGCGGGCCGCTCAGGTAGGGGGGCGGGCGGTGCTGCCGCGGGTGATGAGCCGGGGCATGGCGTCCTCGAAGTCGCCGACGGTCTCGCCGTCGAGCAGGGCGAGCAGGCGCTCGGCGGCCCGGGCCCCATACGCCATGATGTCGCGGCTGAGGACGGTCAGGGGTGGGTGGACGATCTGGCACAGGACCGAGTCGTCCCAGGCCACGATCGACAGGTCCCTTGGCACGTCCACCGCCATCTCGTGGGCCACCGAGGTGCCGGCCACGGCCATCACCTCGTTGTCGTAGATCACCGCCGTTGGCCGGGAGGCGCCCGACAGCAGCCGGCGGGTCGCCTGGGCTCCCTGCTCGGGGCTGTAGTCGGTGGCCACGGTGACCGCCGAGTCCAGCTCCAGCCGGGCCCCGACCTCCTCGAAGGCGCGGCCGCGCAGCTCGGTGTGGAGCAGGCCCGCCGGCCCGGCGACCCGGGCCACGTGGCGGTGGCCGAGAGCGGCCAGGTACTCGACCACCATGGCCATGGCGCTGCTGTCGTCGCTCCACACCGCGGGCAGGCGGCCGTGGTGGCCGGGGCCGCCGATGACCACCGCGGGCAGGCCCAGCTCCTCCAGCACCAGCACCCGCTTGTCCTCGATGCACAGGTCGATCAGGAAGATGCCGTCGACCAGCCGCTCGGCCCACCAGCGGCGGTAGGCCTCGCCCTCGGCGTCGTGGTCGCGCACGACCTGCAGGACCAGGGCGGTGGAGCGGGCGGCGAGGGTGTTCTCGATCCCCGACAGCAGCTTCATGAAGAACGGCTCGACGCCGAGTGTGCTGGCCGGCCGGGCCACGACCAGCCCGAGGGCGCCGGCCCGGGACGCCGACAGGGCTCTGGCGGCGCTGTTCGGGCGCCAGCCCATCTCGGCGGCCAGCTTGAGGACTCGCTGGCGGGTCGACTCCGACACCCCGGGCAGGCCGTTGAGGGCGTAGGAGACGGCGCCCTTGGACAGCCCGGCCCGCTGGGCGATGTCGCCGATGGTGGCCCGCTTGGTCACCCGCTCCCCTCCCCTGCCGGCTCGCTGACGAGCCGCCGCTCGTCCCGGTCCCACTTTCGGTGCAGCTGTGGTACGGAGGCTAGCAGCGACCGGGTGTAGGGGTGCTGTGGGTCGCCGAAGACCCGCTCGGTGGCCCCGGTCTCGACCACCTCGCCCCGGTGGAGGATGACCGCGGTCCCCTCTGATTACTGAACCGTGTAAGTAGAGGGAGGAAAGCATCCCGAACAGCGCGGCGTCAATACCTTGGGGAGCTATCAGATCCAGATGACTGAACCGAGTAAGTTGCTGCCCGCTCAGCCGCCGACGTGGATGGCGGGCCGCCTCGCCGGGTCGGGCTCGACCTCGCGCAGGACCTCCCGGGTCACCGGGGCGGTGTCGCCCTCGCCGAACAGCAGGTAGCGCAGCAGGTTGCCCAGCGGGTGGCCCTCGGCCCACTGGAAGTAGCAGTGTGGCCGCAGGCCGCTGATCTGGCCGAGGCACAGCAGCACGGCGGCCAGGGTGTTGGGGACGACCGGGCTGTCGGTCCGCAGGACGCGGAAGCCGTCGACCTTCACCCCACGGACCTCGAGGACCCGGGAGAAGTCGGAGGGGTCCTGCACGGTGATCTCGAGGAAGAGCACGTGCGCGTCGGCAGGGATGGGGTTGATGGCGCGCTGCTCCTGCTCCTTGAGGGCGTACTCGAGGGCGTCGCCGGCCTGGCGCTTGTTGGCGATGACGTGGAGCCCACCGCTGGCGATGGCCTCGGCGATCAGCTCCCTGGCGGTGTCGTCGAACTCGATCCGGCTGGCCCGCAGCTCGGTGCTGCGCCAGACCCGGGAGACGAGCGAGACGACCCCGATGCCGAGGATGAAGCCGGCCGAGATGGCGATGCCGTCGGGCTTCTCGATCACGTTGTCGGCCAGGGCGTACAGCAGGACAAGGGTCACCAGACTGAACCTCAGCGCCGCCCGCCGCCTGCCCCGTCGCCGGGCGGCGATGGTCACCGCGAACGAGGCCGAGACCATCATGGCCAGGATCCCGGTGGCATAGGCGCCTGCCTGGGCGTTGACGTTCGCCTTGAACAGGATGGTGATGACCACGGCCAGCGCGGTGTAGACGAGCACCACCGGGCGCACGGCCCGGCCCCACTCGGGCGCCATCCCGTACCCGGGCAGGTAGCGGGGCACGATGTTGATGAGCCCGGCCATCGCCGACGCGCCCGCGAACCACAGGATGAGGATCGAGCTGATGTCGTAGACGGTGCCGAAGCCCTCGCCCAGGTACTGGTGGGCCAGGAAGGCCAGGGCCCGCCCGCTGGCCTGCCCACCCTCCTGGAACTCGGCCGGGGGGATGAGCACGGCGGTGACGAAGGTGGTGGCCAGCAGGTAGACGCTCATGATGGCCGCGGCCACGGTCAGCAGGCGGCGGGTGTTGCGGATGCGCGCCGCCAGGCGCTCCTCCTCGGTGGCGCCCTCGGTCTTGATCAGCGGCATCATGCTCACGCCGGTCTCGAACCCCGACAGCCCCAGCACCAGCAGCGGGAAGGCCAGCACGGCCGTGCGCAGCATCTCGCCGGGGCTGGCGTGCGCGGCGGCGAGCGTGTCCCGCCAGGCCGGCAGCTGCCCGGGGTCGGTCAGGATCTGGACCAGCCCGGCGGCCACCACCACCGCGTTCAGCAGCAGGTAGGTGACCACCAGGGGGATGGCGATGCTGACCGCCTCGCTGAACCCGGCCAGGAACACCGCGCCCAGCACCACCAGCAGCGCCAGGGTGATCGGGACCTGCTGGTCCTGGAGGAAGCCGGGGGTGAGGGGGTTCTCCACGATGTGGGCGGTGGCGTCGGCCGACGACAGGGTGATGGTGATGATCCAGGAGGTGGCCACGAACCCGAGCAGGGTCAGGACGAACAGCTTGCCGCCCCAGAACGACAGCAGCCGCTCCAGCATGGCCACCGAGCCGTGCCCGTGCGGGCTCTCGGCGGCCACCCACCGGTACACCGGCAGCATCCCGAACAGCGTCAGCAGGACGATCAGCAGGGTCGCCAGCGGCGCCAGGGCGCCGGCGGCCAGGGCCGCGATCCCCGGCAGGTAGCTCAGGGTCGAGAAGTAGTCGACCCCGGTGAGGCACATCACCTGCCACCACGGGTGCTGGTCGGCGGCCGTCTCCTTGGCCTCCGGGCCCTCGACCTCGCCGACCTGGTGCTGGAGCAGCCACCTCGTCAACGCCCTGGGCGGAGGCCCGGGCGGGATCAGGCTGTCACACCGCCGCGGAACCGCATCCCGAACGATGCCCATGCCGGCGCTCATCCCCAGTCCGATGGTCGACCTCGCGGCTCCCCGCGCTCGCCTACCGTTCTATCCCACGGGGCCGCGAGTTACCGCCCCGAGGGGCTGACCGACGGGCGTGGTAGGTTCGGGCCATGCCGCCGTTCTACGCCGACCTCCATATTCACTCGAAGTTCTCGAGAGCCTGTAGCCGGGACTGTGACCTGGAGCATCTGGCCCTGGTGGGGCGGCGCAAGGGCATCACCGTGATCGGGACCGGCGACTTCACCCACCCCAAATGGTTCGAGGAGCTGGAGTCCACCCTGGTGCCGGCCGAGCCGGGGCTGTTCCGGCTGCGGGAGGACGTCGAGCGGTCGGTGGAGGCACGGCTGCCGGCGAGCTGCCGGGGGCCGGTGCGGTTCATGCTGTCGGTCGAGATCTCCACCATCTACAAGCGGGCCGAGCGGACCCGCAAGGTGCACCACCTGCTGTACATGCCCGACATGGCGTCGGCGGCCCGGTGCACGGCGGCCCTCCAGCGGATCGGGAACCTGGCCTCGGACGGCCGGCCGATCCTGGGCCTTGACTCGCGCGACCTGCTGGAGATCACCCTGGAGAGCGGGGACGGCGCCTACCTGGTCCCGGCGCACGTCTGGACACCCTGGTTCGCGGTGCTTGGCTCCAAGTCGGGGTTCGACCGGGTCGAGGACTGCTACGCCGACCTCGCCGGCCACATCTTCGCCCTGGAGACGGGGCTGTCGGCCGACCCGGGGATGTGCTGGCGGGTGTCGGGCCTTGACCGCTACCGGCTGGTCAGCAACTCCGACGCCCATTCCCCGCCGGCGCTGGGCCGGGAGGCGACGGTGCTGGACACCGAGATCGACTACTACGCCATCCGGCGGGCCCTTGAGACCGGCGAGGGGTTCGAGGGCACCGTCGAGTTCTTTCCCGAGGAGGGCAAGTACCACCTCGACGGCCACCGCAAGTGCGAGGTCCGCATGGAGCCGGCCGAGACCCGAGCAAACGGCGGCCTGTGCCCGGTCTGCGGCAAGCCCCCGACCGTCGGGGTCCTCCACCGGGTCGAGACCCTGGCCGACCGCCCCGAAGGCGCCCGGCCCCCCGGGGCGGCTGGGTTCCGCAACATCCTCCAGCTCCCCGAGCTGGTCGGCGAGGTCCTCGGGGTCGGCCCCCGGAGCAAGGCCGTCACCGCCGTGGTCACCGGCCTGGTCGACCAGCTCGGCCCCGAGCTCGACATCCTCGAGCGGATCCCGACCGACGAGATCGCCAAGGCCGCCCCACCCCTGGTCGCCGAGGCCATCGACCGGGTCCGCCGTGGCGCCGTCCTCCGCGACGCCGGCTACGACGGCGAATACGGCACCATCCGGATCTTCACCCCCGAGGAACTCCGCAGCACCCCGATGACCGCGACCCTGTTCGAGCCCGACCCGCCACCAGCGACGTCCACCTCCCCCACCCCAACCATCCCGGAGGTCCCGGAGGCCCCGGAGGTTCCGGCACTCCCCGCACTCCCCGCACTCCCGGCACTCCCGGAGGCCCCGGCCATCCCGGCGGTCCCGGCTGCAGCCCCGGGCACGCCGGAGCCCCACCCACCGGACTCTGGGGCCCCCGAACGGGAGGGTAACCGGCGGCCGGGAGCGGTGCCCGCCGCTGTCCACACCCTCCCACCTCCCCATGGGGAACCGGCGAGGGCGCCCGCCGCTGTCCACACCCCCCCACCTCCCCTTGGGGAACCGGCGAGGGCGCCCATCGCTGTCCACACCCCCCGATCTCCCCACGGAGAACCGGTTGCGGGGGTGCTCGCCGGGCTCGACCCCGAACAGCGGGGTGCCGCCGGTGCGGGCCCGGGACCGCTGCTGGTGGTGGCGGGGCCGGGGACGGGGAAGACGCGGACCTTGACCCACCGGCTGGCGCATCTGGTGGTCGAACGGGGGATGCCGGCCGAGCGGTGCCTGGCAATCACCTTCACCCGGCGGGCCGCGGCCGAGCTGCAGGAACGGCTGGACGACCTGGTGCCAGGGGACGCGCGGCGGATGCTGGTCACGACCTTCCACGGGCTGGGGCTGCGCATCCTCCGTGAGCAGCACGAGGCGCTGGGGCTCGGGCCCGGGTTCCGGATCGCCGACGACGGGGAGCGGCTGGAGCTGCTGACCGAGGTGCTCGGGTGCCCGGAGCGGGAGGCCAGGCGGCTGCTGCTCGAGCTGGTGCGGCGCAAGCGGGCCAGGGCGGCGCGGTGGCCCGACCTGGATGCCGAGCCGTCCGAGGTTGCCGGGCCCCTGGCCCGGTACGAGGCCGCCATGCGCAAGCTCGACCTGGTCGACCTGGACGACCTGCTGGCCCTGCCGGTGATGCTGCTGGCGGGGGACGCCGGCCTGGCCGCCAGGTACCGGGAGCGGTTCGGGTTCGTGGCCGTCGACGAGTACCAGGACGTCGACGAGCTCCAGTACCGGCTGCTGCGACTGCTGACCACCCCGGCTGCCAACCTGTGTGTGATCGGCGACCCGGACCAGGCGATCTACGGCTTCCGGGGCGCCGACGTGGGCTTCTTCCTCCGCTTCGCCCAGGACTTCCCGGACGCGACCACCGTGCGGCTGACTCGGAACTACCGCTCGAGCCCGGCCATCGTCGCCGGGGCGCTCCAGGCGATCGCTCCCTCGACCCTGGTCGCGGGGCGGGAGCTGGCCGCCGTGGCCGGGGCCGACGCCCCGGCCCGGATCACCATCCACCAGGCGGCCAGCGACCTGGCCGAGGCCGAGTTCGTCGTCCAGACGGTCGACCGGCTGCTGGGCGGCTCCTCGTTCCTGTCGCTGGACTCGGGCCGGGCCGACGGCGGGGCCGAGCACGGGCTGTCGTTCGCCGACGTGGCCGTCCTCTACCGGACCGACGCCCAGTCGGGCCCGCTGGCCGAGGCGCTCGGCCGGGCCGGCATGCCATTCCAGAAGCGCTCGCACGACCGGCTGCTCGACCGCCCGGCCGTCCGCGCCCTGGTCCGCGCCCTCCGCGACCCCGGCCCCGCGGACACCCCGGCACGGCCCACCGGGCCGGGAAGGGCCCCGGCCACCGATCGCTCTCTGACCGCACGCCTGGCCGCGGCCGCCACGGCGACCACCGAGGGCCCCCGGGCCGCCGGGCAGGGCGACCCGGCCGAGGCCCTTGCGCTGCTCGCCCCGCTGGCCGCGCGTTGCGGGGACGACCTGGACCGGTTCCTGGCCGAGCTGGCTCTCGGTGACGAGGTCGACACCTGGGACCCCCGGGCCGACAGGATCTCGCTGCTCACCCTGCACGCCGCCAAGGGCCTGGAGTTCCCGGTGGTGTTCCTGGCCGGCTGCGAGGACGGGCTCCTGCCGCTGCGCTTCGGCCCGCGGCCGTCGCCCGAGGAGACCGCCGAGGAGCGGCGGCTGTTCTTCGTCGGCATGACCAGGGCCCGCTCGCACCTGTTCCTGACCCACGCTCGCCGGCGGGCCTGGCGCGGCTCGGTCCGCGAGGCCGAGCCGTCGCCGTTCCTGGCCGACCTCGAGGCGGCCCTGCTCGACCACGCCCGCTCCACCGCCCGCCGCCGGCCCCAGCCGGCCGGCGGCGACCAGCTCTCCCTCATCTAGGGGACGCGGGCCGCCGGGCGTGGCAGGCGCGACTCGACCAGCTTGAACTTGCCGGCGGTGTCGCGCTCGTCCTGAAGGGTGGCGCGCAGCTCGACCTCGATCACCGGGCGGGTCGCGCCCTGGGCGGTCAGCTTGCCGGTCAGCCGGGTGGTGACCAGACGGGCCGCCTCGGCGGGGTCGGCGCCGGGGCGTAGGGCGACCCGGACGTGCAGGCCGTCGGCGTCGTGGACCACCTTGTACTGGGACAGGCCGGGGATGCCGGCCAGGGCGGTGCGCAGGGCCAGAGGATGGACGGCGGTCGTGCCCCCGGCGGCCGCCGGGAGGTGGAGGATGTCGTCGTTGCGGCCCTCGACCCCGGCCAGCAGCCGGAACGGGCGGCCGCAGGGACAGCGCTCGGTGGCCACCGCGACCATGTCCGAGACCTCGTAGCGGATCAGCGGCTGGGTCCGGGTGACCAGGTTGGTGACCAGCAGCTTGTGGCCGAGCTGGCCGTCCGGGACGGGCCGGTCGTGCTCGTCGACCACCTCGACGATCGCCTGGTCCTCGAACAGGTGGATGCCGCTGTGCCGCTCGCAGTGGGAGCCGAGGATGCCGGCCTCGGTCATGGCGTACAGCTCGAAGGAGCTGGTCCCCCAGGCGGCCCGGATGGCGTCGCGCAGCTCGTCGGTGTGGGTCTCGCCCGAGCTGGCGATGGTCGCCGGGCTGATCCGCAGCCGGCCCTCCAGCTGTTCGGCGGCGAGCAGCCCGAGCACCGACCCGTAGGCGTACAGGAACTCCGGCTGGTGCCGGTTCAGGGCCTCGACCATGGCCGCCGGCGGGGTGGCCGCCTCAAGCCGCAGGACCCGGTACATCCCGACGTCGATGCTGGCCGCCATCCGGTAGGTCATGTGCAGGGGCCGGGCGGCGGCGATGGAGGCGATCCGCACCCGGCGCGGCAGCCGGGGTTTCATGCCGACGTAGTGGTTCCAGCGGAAGAACCCGGCCAGGTACTGGCGCCACTCGGGCCGGTCGGCCACGAACACCCCCTTGCGGCCGGTGCTGCCGCCGGTGGCCATGGCCCGGTAGCGGCCGTCCAGCAGCTGGTCGCCGTCCAGGCCGTCCAGGTGGGCCTCGACCGCGGCCAGGGTGAGGCGCCGGTCGGTCACCAGGTCGTCGAAGCGGTCCATCACCGTCGCCTTGTCGACGGTCGGCAGCTGGCCGAGCTCGACCGGGCCGGCGGGCCCGAGGCCGACGCCGGCGTAGCGCTCCCGGTAGAAGGGGGAGCTGGCCGCCGCGTGGCGGACCATCTCCTCCAGCCGCCGGCGCTGGTGGGCGGCCAGCTCGGCTTCGGTCCAGCGGTCGTGCCCGATGAGCTCGCCGGCCAGGCGCATCGCCCCGGCGATCTCGCCCAGCCGTCTGGCCTGGTTGGTCGGTGCCATCTCAGAACCTCCGTTCCCCCGGCCCGTCGGCCGTCACTCCGCGCAGGAAGGCCACCGCCATGGTGGACAGCAGCCCCTCGGGCACCCGGGCCGGGTCGGTGAGCCGCTCGAGGGCGACGCCGTTGCCCATCGCCACCACCGCCCTGGCCAGCACCTCCGGGGCCAGGGGGAGGGGAAGGCCGAGCCGGGCGTAGTCGGCCTCGATCAGGCCGGCGTAGGCCCCGACCAGGCGCTCGTGGCGGGCGCCGAACTCGCGCCGCAGGCGCTCGTCGCGGGCCGCGTGCGACCAGAACTCGAGCACCAGCGGGAACCACTCCCGCTCCCGGTCGAGCAGGGCCATGCGGCGGCCGGCCAGGAGCTCGGCCTGCTCGGGGATCGGCTGGTCGAGGCCGGCCACCGCGGCCACCTCGGCCACAAGCTGGTCGATACGCTCGTCCAGAATGGCCAGGAACAGGTCGGCCTTGCTGCCGAAGCGGGAGTAGACAGCGCCGATGGTGAAGCCTGCCTCCTCGGCCACCAGCTCGAGCGAGCAGGCGTGGAACCCGTGGCGCAGGAACTGCTGCCGGGCCGAGGCCATCAACTGGGCCCGGGTCTGAGCGCTCTTCTCGGCCCGCGTGAGCCGCTGCTTTGTCATAGTGACGCTACTGTAATAGCGTCACTATCGAACTTCAAGGGTCAGTTGTCGCTGCTGCCCCACTCCCAGGGGAACACCGGGGTGTCGACCGTGCCGCCCTGGTTGTTGATGATGGTCCCGAGCAGCACGAACATCATGATGATGACGGCGAACCCCACGATCGCCAGCTGCAGGCGGATGGAGCGCCGGATCTCGGCCTTGTCGGCCCGCTCCCGCGACCCGGCCCGGTGGCCGCTGGCCTTCCACAGCTCGCGCGGGGTGACAGCCGCGTAGACCTTGCCGCGCCGCACCTTGAGCTCCTCGGCGTCCAGCTCGCCGGCCGCGAACGCCTGCTGCAGCAGCCGGTCGGCGTCGTGCTTGTCCTGGAGGGAGATCAGCTTGCGGTCGTCGTCGTCCTGGCTGTCGGACGGGTCCCGCTTCCTCATGGCAACCTCCGACGGATCGTCCGAGGCCACGATGATGCCCTGTCCCGTCCGCTGTGCCAATCAGGTTGGTCGCCCGGGCCGATCAGGCCGGGTCCTCCAGCGGGAAGCTGGCCAGCTCCTCGAACCGCACCCGCCCCGGCGCGGAGCGGTCGGCGAGCAGCGACACCGACCTGGCCGTCCAGGAACCGGCGACGGGACGGCCGGCCAGCTCGCTCGGGACCCGGCCCCTGGCCAGCACCAGGTCGGCCTGGTAGGGCTGGGGGTGGGTGACCGGGACCAGCTCCTCGGTGGCCTCGAACACCACCGCGGACAGGTCGTCGAGCCCGGCGACGGGCACGCCCAGCCACTGCCCGCCGAGCCGGCGGGTGGCCGGCCCGAGCCGGCAGGCCGCCGCCGGCGCCCCGTCCAGCTCGGCCCCGAGAGCGTCGCGGAGCGCCGGGACCACCCGCCCGTCCACGTGGCCGAGGGGCCGCAGCTTGACCAGCCACTGCTCGGGCACCGACCAGCGGACGCCGGGCAGGGCCGGCCGGTCGAGGGCCGAGAGCAGCGCGACCACCTCGGGCGGCGGCCGGAGGGCCACGAACAGGCGGGCCATGGGACCTAGTCTGGCAGCATCGCTTGCCCGGGCGGGCCCCGGCGTGCGCCGCCGGGGCCGAGGTGCGACGATGCCGGCCATCGTCCCCGCTGGAAAGGCATCCCATGGCCAAGAGCTCCAAGGCGGCCGCGCGGGTCTCGGACCTGCTGCGGGTCCCGTCCGGCCCGGTCGACCTGAGCGCGCTCGACACCCGCGCCACGCCCGGGTTCGACGGCGACAAGGCGGCCGGAAGGGCGTCACTGGCCGGCCTCTCCCCGCGCCTGTCCGACCTCCAGGAGCGGCTCCACGCCGAGGGGGTCAGCGGCGGGTCGCGGCGGCTGCTGCTGATCCTCCAGGGCATGGACACCTCGGGCAAGGGCGGCGTGATCCGCCACGTCGTCGGCCAGGTCGACCCGCAGGGCTGCGCCATCACCTCGTTCAAGGCCCCGACGAAGGAGGAGCTGGCCCACGACTTCCTGTGGCGGATCCGCCGGCGGCTGCCCGGGCCGGGCAAGCTGGGAGTGTTCGACCGCTCCCACTACGAGGACGTCCTGATCGTCCGGGTGCACAACCTGGTCCCGCGGACGACCTGGATGCGGCGCTACGCCGCCATCAACCGCTTCGAGGCCCGGCTGGCCGACGACGACGTCCGCGTGGTCAAGGTGTTCCTGCACATCTCCAAGGAGGAGCAGCGCCAGCGCCTGCTGGCCCGGCTCGACGACCCGACCAAGCTCTGGAAGTTCAACCCCCACGACGTCGACGAGCGGGCCTCGTGGGCCGACTACCAGGAGGCGTACGCGGCCGCCCTGGAGCGCTGCAACAACGACACCGCCCCCTGGTACCGGGTCCCGGCCGACCGCAAGTGGTACCGCGACTGGGCGGTCGCCAACCTGCTGGTCGAGCACCTCGAGGACATGAAGCTGACCTGGCCCAAGCCCGACTTCGACAGCGAGGAGCAGCGAGCCCGCCTCCTGGCCGACACCTGACGGTCAGCCGGGCTCAGGCGGGATAGACCGTCACCTCAGTGGCCTTGACGGTGGCCCACACCGGGCCGCCGTCGCCCAGGTGGAGCTCGCTGGCGGCGGCGGGGGTGACCTCGGCGACGATCGGGACCAGGCCGGTGACCCGGATCCGCACCCGGTCGCCGATGACCTCGAGGGTGTCGGCGGTCCCGGACCAGACATTGCGGGGGGTCCCCTCCGGGGGCTGGCGATGCAGGGCGACGGCATGGGGGTGGATGGCGGCGAACACCTCGCCGTAGTTGAGATCGGCGGCGACCACGGCGCCGCCGTCGGGCAGCCGGACACTGCGGCCGTCGGCCAGGCCCCGGTACAGGTTGACCCCGACCAGCTCGGCGACATAGCGGGAACGGGGCTGGGCGCTCACCTCGGCCGGGGTGCCGGTCTGGGTGAGGCGGCCGGCCTCCAGCACGACCAGCCGGTCGGCCAGGGCGATCGCTTCCAGCGGGTCGTGGGTGACGAGCAGCCGGGTGCCGTCGAAGGAGGCCAGGTGGCGGCGCAGGTCGCGGCGGACCTCGGTGCGGGTGGCCGCGTCCAGGGCGGCCAGCGGCTCGTCCAGCAGCAGCAGCCGCGGGTCGCCGACCATGGCCCTGGCCAGCGCGACCCGCTGGGCCTGGCCGCCGGACAGGGCCCGGGGCCGGGCGCCGGCGCTGGCGGCCAGGCCGACCCGGTCCAGCCAGCCCGCTGCCCGCCGGCGCGCCTCCGCCTTGGGGATCCCGCGGGCGCGCAGCCCGAAGGCGACGTTCTCCAGGGCCGACAGGTGCGGGAAGAGCAGGTAGTCCTGGAACACGAAGCCGACCGGCCGCTGCTCGGTCGGCACCCGGGTGCCGGCCGCGGTGTCCTCCAGGACGTCGCCGTCGAGCACGACCCGGCCCCGGTCCAGGGGCACGAGGCCGGCGATGGCGCGCAGCAGGGTCGTCTTGCCGGCGCCGTTGGGGCCGAGCAGGACCACCAGCTCCCCGGTGGCCACGGCCAGCTCGACCTCCAGCACCAGCTTTCCCAGGGTCAGCCCCAGACCTGCCTCTAGGCTCACCAGAACAGCCTCCTGCTGTCCTCCGGACCCGTCCTGCTCATGCAGTGGGGAACCAGCGGTCCCGCAGAGAGATCAACACCGCCAGGGACACCACCAGCAAGACCAGGCTGAGGGCGATGGCGGCCTGCAGATCAGTCTCCAGGGCGATGTATACCGCCAGAGGCATGGTCTGGGTCACCCCGGGCAGGTTGCCGGCGAAGGTGATGGTGGCGCCGAACTCCCCCAGCGCGCGCGCCCAGCACAGTGCGACCCCGGCCCCCAGCGAGGGGGCGATCAGGGGCAGGGTGACCCGCCGGAAGGTGAGCCAGCGGCCGGCCCCCAGGGTGGCGGCTGCGTCCTCATAGCGCCGGTCCATGGCCCGCAGCCCGGCCTCGGTGGAGATGACCAGGAACGGCATGGCCACGAAGGCCTCGGCCAGGATGGCCCCGGCGGTGGTGAACGGCAGGGTGATCCCGAAGGCCTCGTCCAGCCACCGGCCGACCAGCCCGCGGCGGCCGAAGGCGAGCAGCAGGGCCACCCCGCCGACGACCGGGGGCAGCACCATCGACAGGGTGGTCAGGGCCCGCACGAAGTTGCGGCCGGGGAACTCGACCCTGGCCAGCACGAAGGCCAGCGGCACCCCCAACAGCAGCGACACCGCGACCGCCCCGAGCGAGCAGACCAGCGACAGCCGCAACGCCTGGAGCGCGATCGGGGTGGTCAGCTCGGCGAGCAGGTGCCCCCAGGGCGTCTGGTTCAGCAGCCCGAGCAGGGGGACGGCCAGGAAGCCCACGGCGAGCGCGCCGGGGACAACGAACCAGATGGGTGGCCCGGCCCTGGTGGTTGCCGCCCGGCGACGGCGCCGAGCGACAGCGGTCACGAGGTCGGCGGCGGGCCGAACCCGTAGGACTTCAAGACCTGCTGGCCCTGGTCGGAGAGGACGTAGTCCATGAACGCCTGCGCCTGGTCCGGGGCCTTGCTCGCCTTGACGGTGGCGATCGGGTAGGTCGCGACCACGTTCTGGTCCTCGGGGATGTCGACCCCCTCGACCTTGTCCGCACCGGCGGTCACGTCGGTGGTATAGACGATCCCAGCGTCGGCCTCGCCCAGCGACACCTTGCTGACCACCGCCTTGACGTCCTGCTCCTGGGACACCGGCTTGACGGTGACCCCGGCCTTCTCGAGCGCCTGCTGGCTGTACTTCCCGACCGGCACGTCAGGGGCGGCCAGGACCACCTTCAGGTCGGGGTTGGCCAGGTCGTCAAGGCCCTTGACGCCCTTGGGGTTGCCCTTCTCGACCACAATCTGGAGCTGGTTGCTGGCGAAGATCTGGGGGGGGCCGACCAGGTCCTTGACCTTGTCCATGTTGGTGATGTCGGCCGAGGCGAACACGTCGGCCGGGGCGGCCTGCTGGATCTGGGTGGCCAGGGCCTGGCTGCCGGCGAAGTTCAAGGTGACCTTGGTGCCGTTGGCGGCGGTGAAGTCCTCGCCGATCTTGGTGAAGGCGGCGGTCAGCGAGGCGGCCGCGAACACCTTGATCTCGGCCGGCGACGCCGACGAGCCACCCGAGGACGTGTTGTCGTCGCTACCACCGCAGGCGGCGAGCACCAGCGCCGCCACCGCGAGCGCGGCGGCCACGCGGATCCGGGACCGAAGCATGAGGCCTCCTCTATCCGGGACGGGTTCAAGCACGAGACGGCGACGGCAGCTCGACCACCACATTGGTCGCCTTGACGGCGGCAACGGCCAGCACGCCGGGGGCCAGCCGGAGCTCGTCGGCGGCCTCCCTGGTCATCAGCGACACCACCCGGTACGGGCCGGCCTGGAGCTCCACCTTGGCCACGATGTCGTCCTTGACGACCCGGGTGACGATCCCCTGGAAGCGGTTGCGGGCCGACTGGGCGATCACCTCGTCAGGGCCGGCCAGGTGCCAGTGGCCGGTCATGAACTCGGCCAGGGCGGCCCCGTCGACCACCCGCTGGCCGCCCTCGGTCCGCGTCGTCCCCAGGCGGCCGGCGTCCGCCCAGCGGCGGACCGTGTCCACGCTCACCCCGAGGAGCTCGGCAGCCTGGCCGATTCGATACGTTGGCATTTGCGGGAGATTCTAGCATGCGATGCAGCTTCCGCACGCTATACTCGCTGCACTAGCCGCAACTGCGGTTCGCAGGGCAGCTCGCACCATCCATGTCGTCCCTCCAGTCACGATCCCCCGCCGACTCCAGCGTCCGAAGGGACGAGGGATGAACCCGACGGTCGAAGCCGAGCGAGCGATCCGGCGCGCCCAGGTGGTGGAGGCACTCGCCGACGCCGTCGCCACCCTGGACCGGGCTCCGCCACTCCATGTCGCGGTCGACGGCCTCAGTGGTCCCGCGACCCGGGCGCTCGCCGACGACGTCGGTCGCGCGCTCACCGACCGTGGCCGCCGCTGCCGCCGCGTGACCCTGGACGCCGGCAGCCTCCTCCACCCGGCTGGGCCAGGCCCGCCACGACCCGGCCACCGCGCCGAGCCCGGCGACGACCTGGTCCTGGTGGACGGCTGCTTCCTCCAGCATCCTGAGTTCCTGGGCGCGTGGGAGCTGGTCGTGTTCCTGCGGGAGGGGGCGGTGTCCCCGGGACCGGGCAGCGCCGACCGGGCCGCGGACGGGAGCCAGGACCGCGCCTGCACCGGGGCCCAGTACCTCACCCAGGTCGACCCCGAAGGCACCGCCGACATCGTGGTCGACCTCCACGACCCGGCCTGGCCGGTGATCCGGCGCATGGACCCGGTCGTGGCCGCCCGCCTCGGCCCGGCGGTGCAGCTGGCCGAGACCCGCGCCTTCTTCGCCCCCCGGGCGACGAGCTGGGAGCAGCAGTTCCCCGATGACGACCCGGCCTATGCGGCCGCCGTGGCCGAGCTGGGCCTGCGCCCCGGGCAGACCGCCCTGGACGCGGGCTGCGGCACCGGCCGGGCCCTCCCCCACCTGCGGGCCACGGTCGGCCAGACCGGCCACGTCCTCGGGTTCGACCTCACCCCCGAGATGCTGGCCACCGCCCGCCGGCACGGCCGCCACGCCCACGCGCTGCTGGTGCTGGCCGACGCCCGCCGCCTGCCCCTGCCCGCCGGCAGCGTCGACGGCGGCTTCGCCGCCGGGCTGCTGCCCCACCTTCCCGATCCGGGCCAGGGCCTGGCCGAGCTGGCCAGGGTCATCGCCCTCGGCGGCCGGCTGGTCCTGTTCCACCCAAGCGGCCGGGCCGCCCTGGCCGCCCGCCACGGCCGGCGCCTGCGCGAGGACGACCTGCTCGCCCCCGACCCGCTCCGCCATCGACTCCAGCGAACCGGCTGGTGGCTGGCCCGCTACGACGACGGGCCGGGGCGGTTCCTGGCCGTCGCCGAGCGCGCCTCCCCGAGACCTTGACCTGCTGCTACGCTTGGCTTCCCGGGTGGGGCGTCGCCGCCGGCCCGCTCGTCCAGCGCCCCGTCGCTGACCCAAGGTCGTCCGACCGCCGGAGGTCCGCGTGCCCAAGCAGCTGAGCGCCCCCACGACGCGACCCGGTCGCCGCCGCCTGCAGGCACTGGCCGAGGACCTGTCCGAAGAGGTCGAGGTCCGGCCACTGCTCGACCGGATCCTGACCCACTCGACCCGCCTGCTCGACGGCGCGGCCGGCAGCATCTCGCTGGTCGACGAGAACGCCGGCTACTACCGGAAGGCGGCGGACCTCGGCGTGGCCTGCAGCTCCGGTCAGGTGTTCCCGCTCGACGAGGGCGTCACCGGCCAGGTGGTGGCCGAACGCCGCCCGGTGGTGCTGGACCGGTACGCGGCGGTCACGGGCGGGCATCTGCCATCCGGCGACCCGGTGGCCGAGGGCGGCGTGGTCGCGGTCCCCATCTGGTGGCGCGACGCCATCATCGGCGCCGACGTGGTCTTCGCCGGCCGCCGCCGCCAGTTCACGACCACCGAGGTCGACCGGCTGGAGACGGTCGCCCAGGTCGCCGCCGTGGCCATCACCAACGCCCGCCGGCAGGCCGAGGCGGAGGCGGAGGCACGTCGGTCGACCGCCGCCGACGAGCGCGACGCCGCCACCCGGGGCCTGGCCACGGTCCTGCTGGAGCTGCGCGCCGCCGAGGAGGACCTGGCCTGGGAACGGGTACCGGCGTCGGAGCAGGCGGGGGTTCGCCAGGGGCTCGACCGGGCCCGTGACGCGGTGGAGGAGGGACTGGCCGAGCTGCGCCGACGGGCCGGGCCCCGCGGAGCCATGGCCGAGCGCTCACTGGTCGAGGCGTTGCGCCAGGAGAGCGGCTGGGCGACCCGGACGGGCCGGATCCAGGTGCGGGTCTCGGTGGCCGGCGACGAGCGGGAGCTGCCGGTCCAGTCGAGCCAGGCGGTGCTGCGGATCGCGCGCGAGGCGCTGACCAACGCGGCCGTCCACGCCGCGCCGTCCTTGTTCCGCCTGGGCCTGGTGTACGGCCACGCCGGCCTGACCCTGCTCGCGCTCGACGACGGCCGTGGCTTCGACCTGGCCTCCGGCGGGCGGGCGGACGTCGCCACCGGCAGCGGCCTGCGCCGTATGGCGGAGGAGGCCAGAAGCGTGCGGGGGACCTTCTCGGCCGAGTCCGTCCCCGGCTGGGGCACGGTGATCCGGGCCCATGTCCCCTACGGCGAGCGGCCGGCGCCACCCGACCGCGCCACCGGCCCGGCGGCGCCGCTCACCCCCCGCGAGCGCGAGGTGCTCGGGCTGCTGGTGCAGGGCCTCACCGACCAGCAGATCGCCGACGCCCTGGCCATCTCGGTCAGGACGGCCGAGAAGCACGTCGGCGGCGTGCTCCACAAGCTCGACGCCCGCAACCGGACCGAGGCGGTGGGCCGCGCCCTGGAGCGCGGCTGGGCTCGGCGCTGACGGTCGGCACCGGGACGGGGTCGTACTTTCCCCACTCCGCCGGCCTGGGGAATGTCCCCGATGCGCTGGCGGGCGGCCCCGAGGTCTCCTTGATCTCGCCCCGGCCAGCCAGCGCCAACCCCGGGGCAGGGAGCCATCGTGCCCGTCGTCCCGATGAAGCAGCTCATCGACCGGGCGTTCGCCGAGGGCTACGGGGTCGCGGCCTTCAACGTGGTCAACGACCTCACCCTCGAGGCGGTCCTGGCCGCGGCCACCGAGCTGCGGGCTCCAGTGATCGTCCAGACCTCGGTCAAGACGGTGAAGTCGATCGGCCGTGACGTCCTGTTCACCATGTGGGAGGCGATGACCCGCGACGTCCCGGTTCCGGTCACCCTGCACCTCGACCACTGCCCCGACCGGGAGGTGATCAGCGCCTGCCTGGAGCGGGGCTGGAACTCGGTGCTGTTCGACGCCTCGTCGCTGCCGGTCGAGGAGAACCGGCGCCAGACCATCGAGGTCGTCGCCGAGGCAAGGCGCTACGACGCCCACGTCGAGGGGGAGATCGAGGGGATCCAGGGGGTCGAGGACGACATCGGCTCCGACGAGGCGTCGGCACGTCAGTCGCTCGAGGTCGCCGTGGACTTCGTGCGCAGCACCGGGGTCGACTGCTTCGCCCCGGCGATCGGCAACGCCCACGGCGTCTACCGGGCCGAGCCCACCCTCGACGCGCAGCGGGTCAGCGACATCGTGGCCGCCACCAGCGTTCCGATCGCCCTGCACGGCGGGACGGGCATGACCACAGCCCAGTTCCAGGACCTGATCGGCCGCGGCTGCGCCAAGGTGAACATCTCGACCGCGCTGAAGGTCGCCTACATGCGCTCGAACCTCGAGTTTCTGCGTGAGGCCGAGCAGCGGGACAAATGGGATCCGCCGTCGCTGTTCCGCCACGTCCGCGGCGCGGTCATGGAGATGGCCGCCGACCACATGCGCCGCTTCGGCAGCGAGGGCCGGACCTGGTGAGCGCCCTGGTGTTCGACTGCGACGGGGTGCTGGCCGACACCGAGCGGTACGGCCACCTGCCGGCGTTCAACCAGACCTTCGAGGAGTTCGGGCTGCCCGTGCGCTGGTCGGAGGAGGAATACGGGCGACGGCTGGAGATCGGCGGCGGCAAGGAGCGCATGGCCAGCCTGCTCACCGAGGCGTTCGTCGGTGAGGCCGGGCTCCCCACCGACCCCGACGGGCAGCGGGCCGAGGTCGCCGCCTGGCACAAGCGCAAGACCGCCATCTACAAGGGCATGGTCGCCAGTGGGCGCCTGCCCGCCCGGCCGGGGGTGGCCCGAGTGATCGGCGAGGCGCTGGAAGCTGGCTGGCCGGTGGCGGTCGCCTCGACCTCGGCCGGGGAGTCGGTCAGGGCGGTGGTCGAGCACATCGTCGCACCGGACCTCGCGGCCCGGGTCGCCGTCTACGCCGGCGACGTGGTCCCGGCCAAGAAGCCCGACCCGGCCATCTACCGGCTCGTGGTCGAGGACCTGGAGTTGGACCGTGCCCGGACGCTGGTGGTCGAGGATTCCCGCAACGGCCTGCTGGCCGCGGTCGGGGCCGGGCTGCGGTGTGTGGCCACCGTGAACGGCTACACCCGGGACCAGGACCTGGGTGAGGCGGTGCTGGTCGTGTCCTCGCTCGGCGACCCGGGCAGCGAGCCGGTGGAGGTGCTGGCCAACCGGAGCCGGGCCCGGCCCGGCGCCTACGTGACCCTGGCGGACCTGGAGGCCTGCCTTGAGCCCTGACCGTGGACGGCCGTCGCCGGCCACGAGCCGACGGAGGTGCCGGTGAGCGACAGCTTCGACCAGGTGAACCTGGTCGTGCGGACGATCGCGCAGACGGCGGTCGACAACGAGACGTATTTCGGCGACCTGGACGCGGTGGTCGGCGACGGCGACTTCGGCTATTCGATGGCCCGTGGCTTCGAGCAGGTGCTGGCCGGGTTCGACGACTTCGACCGGTCCGACATCGGCACCTTCCTGAAGAAGGTCGCGGTCACCATCACCGGCCGGATTGGCGGGACCTCCGGGCCCATCTGGGGCACGGCGTTCCTGCGGGCCGGCGCGGTGGCCGCCGGCAAGATGGCGCTCGAGCCCGCCGACGTGGTCGCCATGCTGCGGGCCGCGGTCGAGGGCATCAAGCAGCGCGGCCAGGCCGAGCTGGGCGACAAGACACTCCTGGACGCCCTGGTCCCGGCCACCGACGCGCTCGAGCGCGAGCTGGACGCCGGCAACGGGAGCACCGCGGCCATCCAGGCGGCCTCGGTCGCCGCCCGGGCGGCGGCCGAAGCGACCAAGGACATGGTCGCCCGCCGGGGCCGCGCCGCCTATACGGGCGAGCGGAGCCGTGGCTCGGTCGACGCGGGCGCCACGGCGGTCGCGGTGATGTTGGAACGGATCAGCGCCGCCTGGGCGGCGGCCGAATCGGAGGAGGACGGCGTATGAAGAAGTTCGTCAACGACCCCAAGCAGTTCGTCCCGGAGATGCTGCGCGGCATCGCCCTGGCCAACCCCGACACCCTTCGCTATGTCCCCGAGTACAACCTGATCATGCGGGCCGACGCCCCCCGCGACGACAAGGTCTCGATCGTGCAGGGCTCCGGCTCCGGCCACGAGCCCGCCCACGTGATGGTGGTCGGCCGGGGCATGCTCGATGCCGCCTGTCCCGGCGACGTGTTCGCCGCCCCGCCGATGGACTACGTCTACGAGACGACCAAGCTGCTCAACTCGCCAAAGGGCGTGCTCCATCTGATCAACAACTACACCGGCGACCGGATGGCCTTCGACATGGGCCGGGAGATGGCCGAGGCCGAGGACATCAACGTCCAGACGCTGCTCATCGACGACGACGTCTCGGTCAAGGACTCCACCTACACCGTCGGTCGCCGCGGCGTGGCCGGCAACTTCTTCGTCATCAAGGCCGTCGGCGCCGCCGCCGAGGAGGGCGCCGAGCTGGACGACCTGGTGACCCTGGGCAACCGGGTGAACGCTGTCACCCGGACCATGGGCATGGCCCTGACGGCCTGCACCCCGCCAGCCAAGGGCTCCCCGCTGTTCGAGCTCGGCGCCGACGAGATGGAGATGGGCGTCGGCATCCACGGCGAGCCTGGCCGCCGCCGCGAGAAGCTGACCAACGCCGACGCGATCATCGACGAGCTCCTGGAGGCGTGCGTCACCGACCTCCCGTACCAGCAGGGCGATGAGGTCGCGCTGATGATCAACGGCCTCGGCGGGACCCCCATCAGCGAGCTCTACATCCTCTACGGCCGGGCCCACCAGCAGCTCGCCGACCGCGGCATCAGCGTGCGCAAGAACTACGTCGGCGAGTACTGCACCTCGCTCGACATGGCCGGCGCCTCCCTCACCCTGGTCAAGCTCGATGACGAGCTGGTCCGGCTGCTGGAGGCTCCGGCAGAGGTCGCCGTCCGCATCTTCTAGCTCGGGCTGGTTCTCCGGGCCGATCGGCGAGAAGACGCGGCTCGTCCTACTCGACGCCGAGCATGACCTCGGTGGCCTTGATGAACACGGTCACCGGCCTGCCCTCGGCCAGGCCGAGGCGCTCAGCCGAGGCACGGGTGATCGCCGAGACGATCTGCTGGCCATCGACGTCGATGACGACCTCGGCCATCACCGCGCCGAGCTCGACGCTCCGCACGGTGCCGGTGAGCTGGTTGCGGGCGCTGAGCTTCACGGGTCCTCCCTGGTTGGATCGGTCGGTAGCACGGTCTGGGAGTCTACCGGTGGCTCCAGGCCGATGCCGCGCAGGCCCGCGCGGCCCGGGCGGACGAGCGGGTTGGCGGCGGCGTCGGGCTGGTGGTACCAGCCGCCGCGGATGTGGTCGAGCCAGCCGCTGCCCGGGGTGTAGCCGGGGACGTCCAGGCGGGGCTCGAATGGCTTGACGTCCAGGACCGGGGTGCCGTCGAGCAGGTCGACACCGGTGAAGTCGACCTGGTTGCCGCGGACGGCCACGACCCGGACCAGGCTGAGGGCCAGGTAGTTGGGGCGGACCGGGGCCCGGGTGGCGAACACCCCGACCCGCTGGCCGGTGTGGGCGAGCAGGAACGGCACCGGGCGGAGCCGGTCGCCGGTGAACGGCCGGGTACCGCGCCCATCGGCCTCCCAGGCCTGGTCGAGGAAGCAGATGAGATGGACGTAGTCGAACCCCTCCAGCCCGTCCAGGGCGTCGGCGTAACGCTCCTCCACGACCAGCCGGCCCGGCTCGGAGGGGTTGCGGTGGGTCTGGATCGGGGTGTCCTCCATCCTCCGGTAGGCGGTGCGGACGTGCCCGATCGGCTCGAGCTCGATCCGTTGGGCGGCCGGTGGCATGGCGGTCTCCTGCTGCTCAGGCGGGGTAGACAGTGACCTCGGTGGTGTTGACGTCGGCCCAGCCCGGTCACCCGCACCCGCACCCGGTCGCCGACCACGCCAACTGTATCGGCCGCGGCGGCTACGCTGGGACCCTGGCCAGCCGATCGGTACCGATACCTGCCCGGAGCAGAAATGGACGCGGACACCATCGAGACCGAGCGGCTGGTGCTGACCCCGCTACGCACCAGCGACGCCGAGCAGCTGGCCGAGGTCCTGGCCGACCCGCGACTCCACCTGTTCATCGGTGGCCGTCCCGCGACCCTCGACGAGCTACGCGTCCGCTACGCCGCCATGACGGCCGGCTCCGCCAGCCCGGACGAGGTGTGGCGCAACTGGGTCGTCCGCGGCCGCGCCGACCTGCAGCCGGTCGGGACCGTGCAGGCCACCCTCTACCGCCACGACGAGCGCTGGAGCGCCCACATCTCCTGGGTCGTCGGCGTCCCCTACCAGGGCCAGGGCTACGCCGCTGAGGCGGCCCGGGCCCTGGTCGCCTGGCTCGCCGACCGTGACATCCACGAGGTCATCGCCCACATCCACCCCGACCACGAGGCGTCGGGGCGGGTCGCGGGCCGCGCCGGGCTCCACCCCACCGCCGACCTGGTCGACGGCGAGGTGGTCTGGCGCACCCCCGGGCAGGGGTAGCCGTCAGCCGGTTGTCGAGCTGGTCGCGAGCGCCTGGGTGTCGCCGGTCAGCTGGCGCACGACCCGCGCGACCTGCTGGCTGGGGATGGCGAAGCCGACCCCGATGCTGCCGGCGTCCTGGCCGAGGCTGGCGTTGGCGGTGAGAATGCCGACAACCTCGCCGGCGGTGTTGACGATCGGCCCGCCGGAGTTGCCGGGGTTGATGGGCGCGTCGGTCTGGATGGCGTCGGTGATCGCGGCCCCCGACTGGCCGTCGCCGAGGTCGACGCGACGGTGCAATGCGCTGACGATGCCGGCGGTCACCGACCCTTCCAGGCCGAGGGGGCTGCCGACGGCCAGCACGGTGTCGCCGACCTCGAGGGCGTCGCTGTCGCCGAAGGTGGCCGCGGTCAGCCCGGAGACGCCGTCGGCCCGGAGCACGGCCAGGTCGCTGCCGGGGCTGGTCCCGACGACGGCCGCGCTCGCCGTCGAGCCGTCGCTGAGCTGGATCTGGATGCGGCCGTTCTGGCCGGCACTGGCGACGACGTGGTTGTTGGTCAGGATCAGCCCGTCCGAGGACAGGACCACCCCCGAGCCCTCGACCTCCCCGCCGGTGCCCTGCACGGTGATCGACACCACGCTGGGCTCGACCGCCGCGGCGACGTCGGCCAGCGAGGTGCTGGCGTTGACGGCGCCCGTGGTGGCCACGGTCGCGGCCGCCGGGGTGGTGACCACACGGTCGTCGTCCAGCCTGGTCGCCGTGTACGCACCGGCCATCCCGCCGGTCAGGGCGAGGGCCAGCGCCACCACGGCCGTGCTCAGCCGGCGTGGCCAGCTCCAGCGTCGGCCGCCGGTACCGTCGGCGGCGGGCCGGTCCGGGGGCGGGGGCGGCCCCGCGCCCTGGTCGCGATGCTCGGCGGCGGTTGGCGGCCACGGCGGCGCGGCCTCCTCGGTCGCGGCGGTGGGTCGTTCCGAGAGTTGCGCGGGCACGCTGACCTCCATTCGGGAAGGTTGCTTCTGGTGCCCACGGTGGACCGCGAACCTTGGCCCTCCCTGCGACCCGGCTGGAGAGTTCCTTCGGGGTGGTGCCCGCGTCCCGGTCAGGGACGGGGCTTGACCGAGAACAGGTGCTGGACCTCGGGGGGGCCGTCGGCGAGGGCGATGGCCCGCTCCTCCAGTGCCTGGTCGGCCCCGGTGAGGCGCTCGCCGTGCTGGCGCAGGTGCTCGGCCCAGGACGGGACCACGAACGTCTCGACGAACTGGCGGCCGTCGGCCCCGTCCCGGTACAGGTCCCACCGGGAGGCGCCGGTGCGCTGGCGGGAACGGCGGACCAGCTCCATCGCCTCCAGGAACCGCGGCTCCTGGTCCTCGGCGACCCGGTAGGTGGCGGTGACCAGCACCGGGCCGTCGTCGGGCTCGGGCTGGAAGTCGAGATGGGGCTCTGGCCAGTACATCGCCGGGCTCCGGTCCAGTCCCTCGGTGTCGTGCAGCGGCCACCAGCGGAGTGACGCCGCCCCGGCCAGCATCAGCCCGGCCGCCGCCAGGAAGACGGCCACGAGCCCGAACCGCTCGGCCAGCAGCCCCCAGACGAGCGCGGCCACGCCCTGCCCGCCCACGAAGACGATCTGGTAGGTCGACAGGCCCCTGGCCCGCACCCAGCCGGGCAGGAACAGCTGCATGGTGGCGTTGAGGCTGGCCAGCACGGCCAGCCATGCGGCCCCGGCGGCGAACAGGGCGGCGGTGACGACGGCGGGGTGGGTGACCAGCGCGACCACCAGCAGGGCGGCGGCGTAGACCAGGCTGGAGAGCAGGGCGATGCCGTTGGTCGAGGTCCGCACCCGCAGCCGGGGCAGGGTGAAGGCGCCGCAGACGGCACCGACGCCGAGGGCCCCCAGCAGCAGCCCGTAGCCGCCGGGGCCGAGCCCCAGGCGGCGGCTGGCGACCAGGGCCAGCAGCGCCCAGACCACAGTGCCGGGCACGACGAACAGCAGCGAGCGCAGCAGGATGCGGCGGACCACCCGCGAGTGCCGGATGTAGCGGCCGCCGGCCACGAGCGCCGAGCCGAACCGCTCGGGGTGGTCGTCGGGCTCGACGGGCCGCCGGCGCCAGAAGGCCAGGGCCAGGACCAGGAAGCCGAACGAGAGCGCGTTGAGGGCGAACACGGCGGCCACGTCGACGCTGGCGATCAGCACGCCGGCCACCGCCGGGCCGACCGCGCGGGCCAGGTTCATGCTGATCCCGCCGAGCGCCGAGGCGGCCGGCAGCTGGGAACGGGGCACCAGCTCGGGGATCAGCGCCTGCCAGGCCGGCATGGTCAGAGTCTGGGCGCAGCCGAGCAGGAACGTGAACGCCAGCAGCAGCGCCGGGGTGGTCTTCCCGGCCGCGGTCAGGGTGGCCAGGGCACCGGCGACGAGCAGCGCGGCCGACTGCACGACAATGAGCAGCCGACGCCGGTCGAACACGTCGGCGAACACGCCGGCCGGCAGGGCCAGGAAGAACACCGGTGACATGTTGGCCGTCTGGACCAGGGCGACCAGGGTCTCGGCGGCCGGCTGGTCGACCAGCAGCCACTGCGCGCCCACCGTCTGCATCCAGGTCCCGATCAGGCTGCCCAGCTGGGCCAGCCACAGCACCCGGAAGATCCTGATCCGCAGCGGCGCCCACGCCGATTCGATGGCTCCTCCTCCCGACAGCAACGATCAGGCGGCACCTAAGGATAGGCGCCGCCTGATGGATGCCCGTGGGGCGGGTGGGCTACCGCCCGGGCGGTCAGCTCCTGGTCGACTTCTTGGCCGCGCCGGCCGCTTTCTCGGTCTCCTCCTGGACCCGCTCGCCGACGGCGGTGGTGGCGCCGAGGACGCTGTGGGCCAGCTCACGCTGGGCGTTGAGGAGCTGGGCGGCGAAGTCGAACACCGAATCGACGACCTCGGCGGCCGAGGGCAGCTGGCCGCCGCCGGGTACGGCCCCCTGGCCGCTGCCGGGCACGAGCTGCTGGACGGTCTCGGTCCAGGCACGCATGCCGTCGATCACGGCCTCCTGGCTCTTGCGGATGCCGTCCAGGACCTGCGCCTGGATGTCCTGGGTGGTGTCCTTGGGGTCGGCCATGGATGTCTCCTCCTCATCGAGCAACCCGGGGTCGCTCGTCGCTTGTGCTAAGTATAGTTAGCACAGAGCAACTATGCAAAGCGTCGGGGTGCGTCGCCGTCGGCTGCCAGGCTGCCCCTCCGATACTGTTGCACCGGCAGTCGACCGGACGTGGATGGAGGCGAGGCCGATGGCGCTCGTGAGCCGCTCTCCCCAGCGACCCGACGACCTCGTGGTCGAGGTCGAGGAGGCAGACGCCGAGGCGGTCGCGGGGGCGGCCGAGCAGGGCCGGGCGGCCGCCCGGCGCTGGGCGGCGGCCCCGGCGCTGGAGCGCTCGGCGGCGCTC
>JASLIH010000347.1 GCA_030152105.1 Actinomycetes bacterium | reverse complement strand
GGGCGGTTGCGTCGCACCCAGACCCGGATGCATGAGCTCCTGGGCCGCGAGCCCACCGACGACGAACTGGCCGCCGAGCTCGACATGCCCACCGAGAAGGTCCACCGGCTCAAGGACACCGCGCAGGCCATCACGTCGCTTGACACCCCGATCGGGGACGACGGGGCCGCCCTGCAGGACTTCCTGGAGGACGACTCGGCCGTGGGGCCTGACGAGCTGGCGGTTGAGGCGGTCGGCCGCGAAGCCCTCGAGCAGGTCCTGAATGCACTGCCGGAGCGGGAGCGTCAGGTGCTGATCCTGCGCTTTGGGCTGGACTCCGGGACGCCTCGGACGTTGGAGGAGGTCGGCGCGGTCATGGGCTTCTCCCGCGAGCGCGCCCGCCAGGTCGAGCGCGACGCCCTGGCCGCCCTGCGCTCTCCCGAGATCCGGGCCCGCCTGGAGGACCTCGTCGCGGCCTGATGCGCCGCTTCGCCATCACCCACGACTACCTCTGCCCGTTCGCCAGGAACGCGGCAGAGGTGGTCGTGCGCGCCCTTGAGACGGGGGCGCCGTTCCAGCCCGAGTTCCGGGCCTTCTCGCTCTCCCAGGTCCACCTGGCCGACGGTGAGCCGCCGGTCTGGCAGCCCGGGGCCGAGCCCCGCTCCGGGGTCCAGGCCCTCCAGTGGGGCCTTGCCGTCCGCGACGAGCTCCCCGAGCGGTTCCCGGCCGTCCACCTTGCCCTGTTCGCGGCCCGGCACGACCAGGGCCGCGACCTCAATGACCCCGAGGTCCTGGCCGCGGCCGTGGCCTCGGCCGGCGTCGACCCCGACGAGGTCGAGAAGCTGGTCGCGAGCGGCCGCCCCGCTGCCGCTCTGGCCGACGACCACAGCTGGGCGGCCGACACCGCCCGGGTGTTCGGCGTGCCCACCTTCGTCACCGCCCACCGCGCGGTCTTCGTCCGCCTGATGGACCGGCCCGCCACCCCCGAGGCCGCCAGCTCCACCCTTGACCGGGTCCTGACCATGGTCGAGGACTGGCCCGACCTCAACGAGTTCAAGGCCACCGCCATCCCCCGCTAGGCCTACCTCCGGGGGCGCTCGGCCGGGGCGCCGCGGGCGGTGCGGAAGGCTGCGGCGACCTGGCCGGCCTGCTCTTCGGAGCCCCAGGACATGACGTGGAGGGCGTGGACCTGGTCGAGGGCGGCCAGGCTCATGGCCGTCTCGACGGCCAGGTCGATGCCGCCGCCGGCGGCGATCTGGGCGGCCGGCTTCTCCGGGATCTGGCAGGGCAGCGTCTGGTTGAGGATGTCGACCATCCGGGCGGTGCGGATCACCGGCACGCTGGCGTGGACGCGGCAGTCGCCCAGCTTGCCGCCCTCGGACGCCTGGTCGAGGAAGTCGGCCAGGGCGGCCGGGTCGAACACCATCTGGGTCTGGACGAAGTCGGCCCCGGCGGCCACCTTGCGGCCCAGCAGGGCCAGCTCGGCCTCGCTGTCGGGGCCGAACGGGTCGGCCACACAGCCCAGGGCCAGCTCGGCCGGTGCGGCCCACTGCCTGGCCTCGGCCAGCAGCTTGGTGGTGGTGTAGTCCCGGACCCGGGGCACGTCCGGCACCGGGTCGCCGTACAGGCACAGGATGCCCTCGGAGCCGAGGGCGGCCGCCCCGATGACCTGGGACCGCAGGGCGAGGCGGTTGCGGTCGCGGCAGGAGACGTGGACCACCGTGGCCACCCCCTGCTCGCGGGCCAGGGCGACCGCGGCCAGGGGCGACATGCGCGGCTTGCCGGCATGGTTGTCGGTCAGCCCGACCAGGTCGACGTGGCGGGACAGGACGGCGATGCGCTCGCGGACCTGGGTGGCGTCCGGGGTCGCGGGCAGCGAGATCTCGGCTGAGGTGAGGGCGTCCAGGGCCATGCCGGAAGGCTAGCAGCCGCCGGTCATCGGTGCTCGGCCGCGCTGACCACGGCCCGCGCGACCTCGGACAGGGGCCGGCGCTGGTCCCTGGCCTGGCGGCGTAGCCGCTCGAAGGCCTGGCGGGTGGTGAGCCCGTGCCGCCCGACCAGCACCCCCTTGGCCTGCTCGATCACCACCCGCGAGCTCAGTGCCAGCTGGAGCTCGCCCGCCAGCTTGCCGCGCTCGGAGGCCTCCATGGCGTTCAGGATGAGCAGGGCGACCAGCTCGGTGAAGGCGACGATCGCCTCCTGTTCGGCCTCGGTCCAGGGATGGGGGTCGCCGGCGAACACCGCCACCACCCCGACGGCATGGTCGCTGTAGGGGATGGGGCTGGCCAGCACGGCCACCAGCCCGCCGCCGGCGGCGGCGGGCGCGAACGCCGGCCAGCGGTCGTCGGTGGCCAGGTCGTCGGCCGCGACCGGCTGCTTGTCCTCGAAGGCGTCGACGCACGGGCCCTCCCCGTGCTCTTCCTGGAGCTCCTCGAGCAGGCCCGCCCGGGCATCGGAGACGGCCAGGTTGCGCAGCGCCTGGTCCCGGTCGACCAGCATCAGGGCCGTCCCGTCGACCCCGAACAGGGCGTCGGCCGACGCCATCACCCGCTCCAGCGCCTCCTCGACCGTGACCGGGGACGACCTGAGGTCGGCAAGCTGATCGAGCGCCTGCCGCAACCCCGCCGCCGAGACCGCCATGTCAGTCGGCGGTGACACCCTCGTCGGACCGCCGGCGGATGACCCCCTGGTCGTCCGGGTCGCGGGCCGCCGGGTCCTCGACCCGCTCCTCCGACTCCTCCAGCAGGGCCGTGGCCTGGGCCTCCGGGTCCTGGACGGTGTTGCCCGGCTCGCCGGCCAGCGACCCGGCCCGGCTGTCGACCTGCTCGGGGCTCGGCTGGGCGGGGTCGGGCATCGGCGGGGCTCCTCGCGCTGGCGGTTCCTGGACGCCCGACAGCCTAGCCTCCTCGGCCTCGACCCGCTCGGCCGGGGCGCCGAAGTGGAGCAGGGCGCCCCCGAAGGCGATCGAGCAGACCACGAACCAGCCGAAGCCGAGGGCGGCCCCGCCGATCACGTCGGTCAGCCAGTGGACTCCGAGCAGGACCCGCGAGGCGGCCACGGCCACCGTGATCAGGGCCGCCCCGGCGGCCAGCCAGGCCTTGACTCGCAGGGGACGGCCGCGGCCGACCACCAGCGCGACCGCCGCCCAGGTGGCGGCCGCGGCGGCGGTGTGGCCCGAGGGGAACGAGAAGCCGGTGGCGGGGGCCAGGTGGGGCACGGGCGGGCGCTCCCGGTCGACCAGCTGCTTGACCGTGTTGGCGATCAGGTTCTGGCCGACCACCACCGTGAGCATGAACGCGAGCACGGCCAGCCGGCGCCGGCGCAGCCAGTCCAGCAGCCCAAGGGCGACAGTGACGGCGAGCACGGTGACGGTGGCCCCGAGCCAGGTCACCAGGCCGAGCACCCGGGTCGAGAGCGGGGTGGCGTGGTCGGCCCCCCAGGCGGCGGCGCTGGCGTCCAGGCGGTACAGACCGGTCTGGGTGGTGACCATGTCGGCGATCAGCCCGAAGCCGAGGGCGGCGGCGAAGATCAGCCCGAGGGCCACGGTCAGGGCCAGGCCGGTGGCCGCCTCCGGGTCGAGGCGGCGGCGCAGGAACCGGGCCGCCCGGGCCCGGAACAGCTCCTCGGCGGCGTGCTCGGCCGGGCCGTGGCCGCGGGCGACGTCGGGCTCGGGCTCGGTCGGCATGGCTACAGCTCCCGGCGCACCGCGGCGCTGGCCAGCTCCCTGGCCCGGAGGCGCAGGGGGCGGACCCGCCAGGCGGCCAGGTCAAGCTCGCGGGCGTCGTCCACGTCGGTCAGGAAGTGCTTCTCCAGCCCGGCCACGATCCCCTTGTCGCGCAGCGACAGGTTGAGCTCGTCGTTGAGGGCGAACGAGCGGTTGTCGAAGTTGATCGACCCGATGGTGGCCCAGTTGGCGTCCACGACCATCACCTTGGCATGGAGCATCGTCCGCTGGTACTCGAAGATCCGCACCCCGCACCGGAGCATCCGCTCGTAGGTGCGGTGCCCGGCCTGGCGGACGACCTGCTTGTCGATGTGGGGGCCGTTGGTGAGCACGCGCACGTCGACCCCGCGCCCGACCGCCTCGCACAGGGCCTCGACGAACGCCCGCCGGGGGGCGAAGTAGGCGGTGGTCAGCCAGACCCGCTCTCTGGCGCAGGCGATGGCGGCGTAGAACAGGTGCTCGGCGTCGGTCGAGCCCTTCTCGGCCGTGCTCCGGGTCACCTGGACCTGGACGCCGTCGTCGAAGCCGTCGAGGTCGGGCAGGTGGTCGGTGCCGGACAGGATGCACTGGGTGGCCTCGGCCCAGTTGTCGAGGAAGCCGCCGAGCAGGTCGCGGGCGGCCGGCCCCTCGACCCGCACGTGGGTGTCGCGCCAGTGGCCCGGGTCCTCACAGTTGCCCGTCCACTCCTCGGCGATGCCGACGCCGCCGGTGAAGCCGACCCGGCCGTCCACGACCAGGATCTTTCGGTGGGTCCGGTTGTTGAGCTTGTGCAGCGTGTACCACTTGGGCGGCCGGAACCAGGCCACCTTGGCCCCGGCGGCGTCCAGCCGGTCGATCAGGGCCCGTTCCATCTTGGCCGCCCCGACGGCGTCGAGCAGCACGTTGACCTCGACTCCGGCCTCGGAGCGCTCGGCCAGGGCCTCGGCGAACTCCGGGGCGATGCTGCCCGTCCAGTAGACGTAGGTGGCGAAGTTGATGCTCCGCTCGGCCGAGCGGATCGCCTCCAGCATGGCCGGGAAGATCTCGGCGCCGTTGCGCAGCACGGTGACGCGGTTGCCCTGGCGCAGGGGGGCGACGGTGAGGGCCTCGACCATGCGGGCGAAGTCGGGCGTGCCCGGCGCCGGCGGGTCCTCGAGCTCGAAGCCCTTGCCGGCCGTCCGGTGGTACTGGGCCGCCTCGAACGCGTAGACGCCGGCGAGCCCGAGGCCGCCGACGACGGCGGCCAGGCGCCAGGTTCGGGCGCTTGGCACGGTCGCTCCCTTCCGTCGCTCCACTCCCGTCCTCTCGTCCGGGACCTGCGACTTCCCAGCGAAGCGGGAGAGCAAGCATGGCCATGGGCGAGGCCGGAAACCGACAGGGTAGTTTGCTCGCCTTCTTGACTGAGCATGCGCTGGATATCAGCTGCATGTCTCGGAGGGAGCCTAATGGCCGCTAGCAAGCACCGTGGACCGCTCGACCCGGGGCCCGACGACCGCGAGACCGCCCTGGCCGCGCGCTGGCGGCGGTTGCGTGAGGGCGTGCCCCCGGCCCTGTACCTGCTCGCCTGCGC
>JASLIH010000345.1 GCA_030152105.1 Actinomycetes bacterium | reverse complement strand
AGATGGGCGGCGACCTGGACTGCCGCCTGGCGGGCCCACGACGTCGAGGCGGTCGTCGCCCTGTACGCCGAGGACTGCGTGCACCGCTCCACCCCGTTCCGCCCGCCCCACCGCGGACGCCAGGCCGTTCGCGACTACGTCACCCAGGCCTTCGCGGACGAGCAGCGGATCGACGAGGTGCGCTTCGGCACCCCGGTCGTCCAGGGCGACCGGGCCTGTGTGGAGTACTGGGCGAGCTTCCTGGACCAGCAGGGCACGGTGATGACGCTGGCCGGGTGCGCCATGGCCCGGTTCGACACCGACGGGCTGATCACCGAAGCCCGCGACTACTGGCATCTGCAGGAGGGCCACAGGCCGCCGCCGGAATGGGACCGGTAGGTCCGGCGTCGGGGTAACGGCGCTACGCCGACTCGAGGATCCTCTGGACCTCCTGGAGGACGAGCTCCGGCTTGTCCAGGTCGATGTCGTGTGAGGACTGCAGCTCGACCGGGCGGGCGGCCATGTAGGTGACCGGCACATCCGGGACCTTGGCGACCAGCGGCTTGGCCTCGTCCACGGTGCGGTAGACGTCCACCGACTCCTGGTTGCGGTCCTGCTCGGCCATCACCTGGTCGCGCTCGTCCTTGGGGATCAGCTGGTCGACCTCGTCGTCGGTCGGTTGGCTTCCGTCAAGGCTCACCATGCCCATGACCTGGTCGGGGTAGGTGGCGCCGTACATGATGGCCAGCAGACCACCGAACGAGAAGCCGACCAGCAGGTACGGCCCGGGGACAGCGGCGACGTCCAGCAGGGTGTGCAGGTCGTTGACGCTGTCGGCGCCGGTGTGGCGGCCCCTGACCCGGTCGCTGCGGCCCACGTTCACGCGGTCGTAGGTGCAGCACGGACCTGGCCGGCGAGCAGGGTGTTGATCGACTCGACATCCGAGCCGTCTCCTCCCAGGCCGTGTCCCAGCATCGTTACGAGCCCTGGGGTGGCTGCAGGGGCCCGGTCTGGCCGGCGCCGGGCCTGAACCTGATCAGGCCGCCGGGCCGGCGCGGCGACGGGTGACCAGCAGCAGGCCGACGCCCAGCACCAGGAGGCCGCCGGCTGCTCCGGCCGACAGACCGGCGCGGGAGCCGGTGTAGGGCAGGGAGGCGTCCCGTCGGCAGTGGGCCGGGGCCGAG
Organism: Actinomycetes bacterium; assembly: GCA_030152105.1. The sequence continues at coordinate 1,622 of JASLIH010000345.1, read as the reverse complement.
GCGTTGGCGTGGGCGGCCAGCACGAGAGTGCTGCCGTTCTGCTCGTACAGGTTGCCGAGCAGCGCCGGATGCTTGGCCAGGTCCATGTCGAACTCGCGGGAGAAGCTGCCCGAGCTGTCGGTGGTGATCCGGGTTTCGGGGAGCACGGTCTGGCCGCTCTTCACATCCGTGATCGTCAAGGTGAGCGTCGCATTCGGTTCCATGCCGCGGCCGGCAACGTCCACGTGGTCGCAGACCGGGCACGCCATCGTGAGCACCTCGGCCCCAGATGCCGGGACGGCCCACAAGAGTAGGAGGACGGCAGGGATCAGCGACCGGAAGAACCGCATCGGACCTCCAAGGCTGCAGAGCGCTCGGTACCGGAGCACCGCGTGGTGAGGGGTCGGCGAGCGGGGACAGGTGAGCAAGCACGGCGGACACTAGCCAGAACCGAGGTTGCAGGCAAATACGGGCAGGGGGCCCGCAGGGCGGCACGACCCGCGACGTCCGGGTGGACCTGCCCGGCCGCGTACCGCAGCCCGCGCAACCACCCGCACATAACCGTGGAGCCGGGCGACGCCCGGCTCCACCAGACGGAGGCCCGCGGCCCCCTGACGGCTGCTCAGCAGGCGTTGCCGGTTCGCAGCTCCTGGATCCGCTGCACGGCCCCGCCAGTGACGGTCAGCGCGTAGTAGTTCGTGTTGGCACCGGAGCGGGCGTGGGCAGCCAGCTCGCTGAGCTTGTGGCTGAGGGGCGCTTCGCAGTCGCCGCCCAGCAGCTCCACCCGCACGTTGCCCGCCAGCGTCAGGGTGCGCAGCCGCGGGTTCTCGTTGCGGACGTAGGTCGACAGGTACTGGGCGGCGTCGCGGGACTGGCCGTCGGCGATCGCCTCGTTGACCGCGGCCTGGTCGTGGAACACCTGGACCAGGTCGACCACCAGCCGGTCGCGGCCGCTGTCGACCTGACGGACGTAGGCGTCGTAGTGACCGTCGGCCAGGACCGGCGGCTTGGGAGCCGGGTTCGGGACCGGGACCGGAACCGGGATCGGCTCGGGCACGGGAACCGGCACCGGTGCGGGCCCGTCGACCGGCGTGACGGACGGGTCGACGGCGGTGGAGTGGGCCGCACAGCCGGCGACGGCGATGGCGGCGGCGAACACGACGGCGATGATGATCCGAACTGGTCGCATGGCGACCTCCCCCTCGATACAGCGCAACCCTTGTGGGTCAATGGCTCTAGCGTCGCGGGGGCCGGTCTCAGCCTGGCGTCGGGCGAGCGTCGTGGCAGGTGCGAAACGGACTCGGTCCGGTCGCGATCGTCGATCAGAACGAGCACGCCTGGCCCAGGGACGCCCGTGACAGGTGATGGCCCGGGCACCCCCAGCACGCTGGCGGGCGCCCGGGCCGATTGGGCGGATGACGGGAGGCCAGGGGCGCTAGCGGGCTGCGCGGCGGGGGCGGATTCGCCGAGGTGGCCTGGTTGAGCGACCGGTCGGGGGCGGTTGCTCGGCGGGGGGTGGCTCTGGCTTGGCGGTGGTTGGTTCCTTGCTGGGCACCTTGGTCAGGATGTCCTGGGCCTGGCGGTCGATCAGCCGGGTGACGAGCTGCTGGGCGCTGCCGAACAGGAACGCGTAGGCCAGGATC
>JASLIH010000327.1 GCA_030152105.1 Actinomycetes bacterium | reverse complement strand
GCCAGCTGCCGGAGCTGCCCTCCGAGCGCCTCCCGCTCCCTGCCCGAGGTCTGGTGCACCCGCCCCACGACCTCGGCGATCGGCGTGACCACGTCCCCGACGACCAGCCGGAGCTTGGCGTCGGTCTCGATGGCCAGTGCCTCGGCCGACCGCGTCTCCAGCTCCTGGCGCAGCTCCCGCCGCGACTTGACCCACAGCGGCGTCGCCACCGCCACCGCCCCGGCCGCCACCAGCGCCCACCCGCCACCCGACCCGGGCGGCCCGTCCCGCAGCACCGCCACCCCGTACCCGAGCGCCACCGCCCCCGCCTCGGCGGCCAGATAGGCGCGCAGCCGGCTCGGCCGCCGTCCCTGTGGCTCGACCGGCAGGCCAACGCCGGCCGCGCCCATCTCGGGTCCCGGCCCAGCCCCCGGCGGGGTCGACGCCATAGGGCGAAGTATTCCAAAGCTCACCGACCACCGACGTCACGGGCCCGACGCCCGGCGCTGGACATATTGGCTCGACGGCCTCCTCAGCGGCCAGGAGCCGTACGGTATCTCCGACCTGGTCCTCAGTGGCTTCCTTCGGATCACCCCCATGGAGGCCGCACTCGCTTTCACGGAAGCCCTGCGCAGCCAGTCGAACTGCGTGCCGGTGGAGCCCGGTCAGCGGCATTGGGACATCTTCACCAGGCGCTGCCGCACCGCGGGGGTGAAGGGCAACCTCGTGCCCGATGCCTATCTCGCAGCCCTGGCCATCGAGTCCGGGAGCGAGTGGGTCACCACCGACCGCGACTTCAGCCGGTTCCCGGGCCTGCGCTGGCGCCACCCGCTGAGCTGATCAGTCCCCGAGGAACAGGTCGAGGAGCCGGCCGCGGAGGTGGGCCGGGCGGCCGCTGCGCTGCTCGCTGGTGTCGGTGGAGGCGGCCAGCCAGCGGGCGGTGTTGACCCCCAGCCAGCGCAGGGGCTCCGGCTCCCAGGGGCGGGAGCGGTGCTGGACCCAGGGGAGGATGGTCAGGTCGGTGGCCTGCCCGCGAATCAGGTCGGTCAGGGTGCGGCCGGCCAGGTTGGCGGCCGCGACCCCGTCGCCGACGTAGCCGCCGGCCCAGGCCAGGCCGGTGGCCCGGTCCAGGCCGACCGAGGCCGTCCAGTCGCGGGGGATGCCCAGCGGCCCGCCCCAGCGATGGGTGATCCTGGCGCCGGCGGCCGGGGGCAGGAGCTGGCCCAGGGAGGCCTCGAGGCGGGTGTGGACCCGGCGGTCGCGGTCGTAGCCGGGCTCGACGCGCGACCCGAAGTGGTAGGGGGCGCCGCGGCCGCCGAGGGCGATGCGGCCGTCGCGGGTGCGCTGGGCGTAGGTGAACTGGTGGCCGCCGGCGGCCATGGCCTCGCCACCCGACCAGCCGATCTTCTCCCACACGGTGTCGGGCAGGGGCTCGGTGGCCAGCATCAGCGAGTAGAGCGGGAGCACGGACCGGCGCATGCCGGGGAGGGTCGCGCTGTAGCCCTCGGTCGCCCGGACCACGACCTCGGCGGTGACCGGGCCGCGGGTGGTGTCGACCCTCCCCGGGCGGATGCGGGTCACCGGGGTCGACTCGTAGATGGGCACGCCGAGCCGTTCGACCACCCCGGCCAGGCCGCGGGCCAGCCGGGCCGGGTCGACGGTGGCGCAGTGGGGGGTGAAGGCGGCGTCCAGCAGCCCGGCCACCCCGACCCGCCGCTCGGCCTCGGCCCGGCCGAGGAGCCACTGGTCGTCGGGGCCCATGCCCCACCGGCTGGCGTGCCGGAGCCCGGCCTCCAGACGGGCCAGCTGCACCGGGGAGGCGGCCACCTGCAGGGCGCCCCCCTTGACGTAGTGGCAGTCGATGCCCTCCTGTCCGGCCACCCGGCCGACCTCGTCGACGGTGCCGAACATCGCCCGCTGGAGCGCGATCGCCGCTCCCCGCCCGGCCTTGCGGGCCAGGCGCTCGCGGTCCATGGCCACGAATGCCGAGCACCAGCCGCCGTTACGCCCCGAGGCCCCGAACCCGGCGACCTCCCGCTCCAGCACCGCGATCCGCATCCGCGGGTCGGCCCGCCGCAGGTAGTAGGCGGTCCACAGCCCGGTGTAGCCGGCCCCGACGATGGCCACGTCGACGTCGACCGGGCCGGGCAGGGGTGGCCGGGGGACCAGCGGGTCGTCGGCCAGCCCGTCCAGCCACAGCGAGCGCCCGCGGTAGAACCCCGGGTCGCTCAAGACACGGCGCGGTGGTAGACGCCGAACACGTTGCCCGCCGGGTCGCGGAACGCGCCCGTCCGCGTCCCCTCCCCCGCCTCGATCGGCCCGTAGACCCGGGTCCCTCCGAGCGTCTCGGCCCTGGCCAGGGCCGCCTCGACGTCGGCCACACCGGCGTACACGGTCGCCCACCGCTGAGCCCCGCCGGCCCCGATCCCGCCGCCGATGCCACGGCCGCCCTCCGGGCTGACCTGCCCGTACGCGCCCCCGGGCACGGTCCAGCCGAACAGCTCGGCGTAGAACGCCTGCGACCGCCCGGCGTCGGCCCCCAGCACCTCGAACCAGTCCACCGCCGCCCCGTCCCCGGCCGAGGGCCGCTGGAACACCTGGTCCTGGGACCCACCGCTCCGGACCAGCCCGACCAGCAGCCCGTCCGGGTCGTCGAACATGGCAAAGGCCATGCCGGGCATCTCGGTGATCGCCAGCACCGTTCGCCCCCCGAGCGCCCCGGCCCGGTCCAGGTACGCCTGGAGGTCGTCCACCTCGACATAGAAGGTCGCCCAGGGCTCCCCGGTCCCACTCCTCCCGATCCCCCCGTTGAGCCCCTGACCACCCTGGGTGTCGACCAGCGTGTACCCCTCCGACACCTCCCGGAGCCCCCACCCGAACAGCTCCCCGTAGAACTTCCCCAGCGACTGGTGGTCCGCCGCCCCGATCTCGAAGTGCACCACCGGGTTCCGCATACCCGCTCCTCTCTGTCACCGGGGATTCTCTCAGGAGATCCGGACGGTGCTCCTCCAGGTCGAGCCCTAGTACGAGCGGGGCAGGCGTAGGGAGTGCTCGGCCACGTAGTTCAGGATCATCTCGCGGCTGACCGGGGCGGTGCGCAGGACCCGGGCCATCCACCAGAGGCCGGCGATGCCGTACTCGGCGGCGAAGCCGTTGCCCCCGTGGACCTGGATGGCGACGTCGACGGCGTGCATGGCCGCCTCGGCGGCAGCGTACTTGGCCATGTTGGCGGCCTCGCCGGCCCCTGGGACGCCGGCGTCGGTGGCCCAGGCGGCCTTCTGGGTCATCAGGCGGGCCAGCTCGACCTCGATCTTGGCCTCGGCCAGCGGGTGGGCCAGGCCCTGGTGCGTGCCGATGGGCACGCCCCAGACCTGGCGCTGGTTGGCGTAGGCGGCCGCCTTGGCCAGGGCATAGCGGGCGATGCCGTTGCCGGCGGCGGCGCCGATGATGCGCTCGGGGTTGAGGCCGTGAAAGACCTGGCGCAGGCCGTCCCCCTCGTCGCCCAGCAGCCGGTCGCCATCGACCCGCACGTCGTCCAGGAACAGGAAGAACTGCCGCTCGGGGGCGTTGACGTGGAGCTCGATCGGGGACCGGCCCAGCCCGGGAGCGTCGGTGTCGACGATGAACAGCGACAGCCGGCCCCGGCCACTGCCCTCCTCGACCCCGGTGCGGCTGACCACCAGCACGGCGTCGGCCTCGTCGACCCCGGAGATGTAGTACTTGCGGCCCTGCAGGCGCCAGCCGTCGCCGTCGCGGGTGGCGACCGTCTCGAGCTTGTGGGTGTTGGACCCGGCGTCGGGCTCGGTGATCGCGAACACCATCTTGCGCTCGCCCGAGGCGATCGGTGGCAGCCAGCGACCCCGCTGCTCCGGGGTCCCGAACCGGGCCAGCAGGGTGCCGCAGATGGCCGGCGACACCATCAGCAGCATCAGCGGGCACCCGTGGGCGGCCAGCTCCTCGGTCACGATGGCCAGCTCGCTGATGCCCATGCCCCCGCCGCCGTACTCCTCGGGCAGGTTCACCCCGACGAACCCGGCCTCGCTCACCGCCCGCCACAGCTCGGTCGTCTTCTCCCCAGCCTTGGCCTTGGCCAGGAAGTAGTCGTGCCCGTAGTCGGCGGCGATCTTGGCCACCGCCTCCCGCAGCATCGCCTGCTCGGCCGTCTCCCGGAAGTCCATCGTCAGCCTCCCTGCCGTTCCAGCAGTTCGACGGGCAGCTCCACCACCCGCGCCCGCAGCCACTCCCCCAGCCCCTTGGCCTGCGGATCCACCCGGGTCGAGGACGACACCCCCTCCCCCAGCAACCCCACGGCCACGAAGTTGACGGCCAGCAGGTTCGGCAGCTCGTACCGCTGGACCTGGAGGTCGCGCGCCTCAGGTATCAGCTCCCGGAACTTCTCCAAGGTCAGGAACTCGACGAGGAAGCGGTAGGCGCGCTCGTCCCTGGCCCAGATCCCGACGTTCGCGTTCCCTCCCTTGTCTCCCGACCGTGCCCCGAACACCCGCCCGAGCGGCACCGGGGTGGTGGGTCCATCGGTTGGCGGGGCCGGGGGACCCGGCGCGGAACCGGGTGGGTTCGGCGCGTCCCAGGGCGGGTCGGGCGGCGGACCTGGTGGGCCCTTGATGACGAGGCGGCGGCCGTCGTCGAGGACGACGGTCTGGTCGACCAGGTCGGCGCGAACCAGGGTTGGCCAGTAGATGCCGTACGGGGTGGCGTCGGTGGGTGGGGTGGTGGTGTAGCAGCCGGGGTAGCTGGCCAGGGTCAGCTCGATGGCGGCGGAGGAGAAGGCGCGGCCGACCTTGGAGGGGTCGGGGTCCTTCACGGTGATGCGGAGCTCGGCGACGGACTCCTCGGCGGTTGATGGGTCGGGGGTCGGGTGGCCGACCAGGTGGGTGTCGGTGGACTGGAACTGCTCGCGGCCGCCCAGGCGGTCGAACAGGGCGGTCTCGGCCATTGCCGCCTTGGACTCGATGTCGAGGCCGGTGAGGACGAAGCTCATCGAGTTCCGGAACCCGCCGAGATAGTTGATGGCGACCTTCAGCCGGTCGGGGGCGGGCTCGCCGCGGGTGCCGGACAGGCGTACCCGGTCGGGGCCGACCTCCTCGACCCGGACGGTGTCGAAGCGGGCGACCACGTCGGGGCCCTCGTAGGCCGGGCCGGCGATCTCGTACAGCAGCTGGGCGGTCACCGTGCCCACCGAGACCAGCCCGCCTGTCCCGGGATGCTTGGTCACGACGGCGCTGCCGTCGGCGGCCACCTCGGCGATCGGGAAGCCGGGCGGCCGGGCGTCGGGCAGCTCGTGCAGGAAGGCGTAGTTGCCGCCGGTGGCCTGGGTCCCGCACTCCAGGACGTGGCCGGCCACCACCGCCCCGGCCAGGCGGTCCCAGTCGTCGGCGGCCCAGCCGAAGTGCCAGGCGGCCGGGCCGACGACCACGGAGGCGTCGGTCACCCGCCCGGAGACGACCACGTCGGCGCCGGCCTCGAGCGCGGCCACGATGCCCCAGGCGCCCAGGTAGGCGTTGGCCGTGACCGGCGTCACCCCGGCCTCGGCCAGCCCCGTCCCGGTGTCGAGGTGGGCGAGCGGCTCCCCCGCGGCCTTGAGCTCGTCGAGGCGGCCGAGTAGGTCGTCGCCCTCGACGTGGGCAACGCTGACGGTCAGCCCCAGCCGCCCGGCCAGGGCCCGCAGCTCGGCGGCCAGCCCGGCCGGGTTGAGGCCGCCGGCGTTGGCCACGACCTTGACCCCCTTGTCGACGGCCAGGCCGAGGCATTCCTCCATCTGGGCGAGGAAGCTGGTGGCGTACCCCTTGGCCGGGTCGCGGCCGCGCGAGCGCCACAGGATCAGCATGGTCAGCTCGGCCAGGTAGTCGCCGGTGAGCACGTCGATCGGGCCGCCCTCCAGCAGCTCCCTCGGGGCGGCCCGCCGGTCGCCGTAGAACCCGGAGCAGTTGGCGATGCGCAGCGGCTCCACGGTCAGCGGCCCTTCCACACCGGCGGGCGCCGCTCCACGAACGCCCGCGGGCCCTCCTGGGCGTCCTCGCTCAGGTAGACGGGCTCGAACAGGCGCCAGCCCTCCTCCACCGCCTCGTCGAGGGCGCGGCCGGCGCTGGCCTGGACCATGGCCTTGGCGGCCCTGACCGACAGCGGCGCGTTGCCGGCGATCCGCCGGGCCAGGCGGCCGGCCTCGGAGCGGAGCTCCGGGTCGGGCACGACCCGGTTGACCAGCCCGACCTCATAGGCCCGCTGGGCATCGATCGGGTCCCCGGTCAGCAGCAGCTCCATCGCCACCCGTGGCGGCACCAGCCACGGCAACGGCGCCGCCCACGGCGCCCCCCGGCCCCACCGGGCCTCGGTGATCGCGAACTGGGCCGAGGCCCCGGCGACGCACAGGTCGCACATCTGGGCGAGCAGGAACCCGCCGCCGAAGGCCGGCCCGTTGACCGCCGCGATCACCGGCTTGGTCACCTGGAGGTTCTGTCCGAGGTGGGGTGCCATCTCCCGAGGGGGCACGGTCAGGCCGAGGGCGGCCATCTCCTTGAGGTCGGCGCCGGCGCAGAACGCCTCGCCGGTCCCGGTCAGCACCAGCACGGCCGCGGCCGGGTCCTCCTCGAACCGCCGGAACCCCTCCCACAGGCCCCTGCCGACCGCCTGGTTGATGGCGTTGCGGGCCTCCGGGCGGTCGATCACCAGCCAGGCCACGCCGTCCTCGAGCTGGTAGCTGACCGCCTCACCCATCGGCCGCCCCCTCGAGCTCAACCACCGTGGTCCCGGCGGTGACCTCCTGGCCCTCGGCGACCAGCACGCGCCGCACCCTCCCGGCCCGCGCGGCCGCGACCCGGTGCTCGGTCTTCATCGCCTCGATGAGGACCAGCACGTCCCCCGCCTCGACCCACTCCCCGGTCCGGACCGCCACCCGCCGGACAACCCCGGGCAGCGGCGACACCATCGACCCACCGGTCTCCACGGCCGACCCACCGGGTCCCACGGCCGACCCACCGGGTCCCACGCCCGACCCATCCCCTGGCGCCTTCCAACCCGGTGGATCCGGACTGGGTCCCCCGGTGGGGGAGCGTAGCCGATCGCCGGGATCGGGGGATCCGGTTGTCCACAGCTCCTCCGGCCGCTCCTCCGGCCGCCCCTTCGACGGCCCGTCCGGCAGCCCGGTCGGCAGCCCGGTCGGCAGCCCGGTCGGCGGCTCCTCCGGCAGTCCCTTTGGCGGCCCTTCCGCCGACCCGGCCGGGTCCTGGGGGTGCTCGCGGAGCTCGCTGTGACCCAGGGGGCTGTCCACGTACGCGGTGTCGCCGACCCGGTGGACCTCGAACCGTCGCCGGACGCCCTCGACCTCCAGGTCCACCAGGTCGGGGGTGCAGCGCCACAGGCGCGGCCCGGGCAGCGGGTCGCCGTCGACCTCCAGGGTCGCAAGGGCGCCGGTGCGGTCGAAGCGGTAGCCGACCAGGACGGCGGCCGGGCCCGGGACGACGTCCAGGGCGACCCGCTGGAGCTGGGACGGGTTGTTGCGCCAGCCCGAGGGGACCGCCGGGTAGACGGTGGTGGCGGCCCGGCGGGCGGCCTGGG
>JASLIH010000316.1 GCA_030152105.1 Actinomycetes bacterium | reverse complement strand
GAGGAGACAAGGATGACCAAGCAGCTGCAGGCCGAGGTCGAGGTCCAGGCGTCGGCGGAACGCGTGTGGGAGGTGCTCACCGACTTCGCCGCCTACCCGCAATGGAACCCGTTCATCGTCAAGGCCAGCGGCGAGCCCGTTCCCGGCGCCCGCCTCGAGCTGCACATGCACCTCGTCGGTCGCCGGACGACGGTCCTGCGCCCCGAGGTGCTGGACGCCGACCCAGGCCGCACCTTCCGCTGGCTCGGCCGGCTCCTGGTGCCCGGCCTGTTCGACGGCGAGCACCGCTTCACCATCCAGCCCACCGGCCCGGGCCGGGTCCGCGTGACCCAGCACGAGGAGTTCCGCGGCCTGCTCGCCCCGCTCCTGCTGGCCATGATCGCCAAGTCGACCCTGGAGTCCTTCCACCGGATGAACCAGGCCCTGAAGGCCCGGGCCGAGCAGCCGGCGCCCGCCCGGGCGGCCGGGTGATCCCATCGAGCTCGGTCGCCAGGTCGGCGCGGGGGAGAGAGGTGGTGGCGGCCGGACGGCAGCTGCTGGAGGAGGAAGGGCTGGAGGCGCTCACCATGCGGCGGCTGGCCGAGCGCGTGGGGATCCGCGCCCCCTCCCTCTACAAGCACCTCCCCGACAAGGCCGCGCTGGAGGCCGCCATCATCGCCACCGGCTTCGAGGAGGCGGCGGCCGCCTTCGAGCAGGCCGTCGACAGCGCCGGCGAGGGGCCGGGCGAGGGGGCTGGTGACGCGCTTGTGGCCCTGGCTGCCGCGTATCGGCGGTTCGCGCTCGAGCATCCGCATCTCTACCGGCTGATGACCAACGGCCCGCTTCCGCGAGCGCACCTGCCGCCGGGCCTGGAGGGCCGGACCGCCGCCCCCCTCCAACGGGTGGCCGGCAGCGAGGCCCGCGCCAGAGCGGTCTGGGCGTTCGCCCACGGCATGGTGATGCTCGAGCTGGACCAGCGGTTCCCGCCCGACGCCGACCTGGACGCCGCCTGGCGAGCGGGGATCGCGGCGTTCCGGCCGGACTGAGCCGTTCGCCGGCTCGGCGTTCACGACCTGCCCCCTGATCCGTGGCGCTCCGGGGAAGGGGGCTTGGTATGGTCGCCCTGCTCTGCTTGGACCAGAGGAATCGGGATGGAGGTGTCCGGTGCGGTTCATCGTGCGCATCCTGGCCGGGGCGGTAGCGCTGGCCGTGGCCGCGGCGCTGATCGGGGGCATCTCGGTCGGTCCGGGGACGACCAGCGAACGGGTCCTCACCCTGCTCGCCGTGGCGGTCATCTTCGGGCTGGTGAACGCCATCGTCCGCCCGATCGTGCGGCTGATCTCCATCCCGCTGTTCATCCTCACCCTCGGGCTGTTCACCTTTGTCGTGAACGCCCTGATGCTGCTGCTCACCGCCTGGATCGGCGATCAGTTCGACCTCGCCTTCGAGGTCGACGGGTTCTGGTCGGCGCTGCTCGGCGCCCTGGTGATCAGCGTGGTCACCTTCGCGATCAACGTGATCCTGCCCGACCAGTACGAGGGCCGCTGACCGGACCCGTCGGCGGCGCCGGCGGCTAGGCCGGTGGGGCGGCCCCGAGGGCCGCGGGGAGCGGCCTGGCGTGCACGATCGTCAGGCCGAGCACGGCCCGGGTGAGAGCGGTGTAGAGCCGCCGCAGACCAGCCGGCCCGAGGGCGGGGTCGGCGATCTCGGCCGGCTCGACGAGCACGACCTGGTCGAACTCCAGCCCCTTGACCGCAGAGGCGGGAACGAGAGCCAGCCGGGTGCCGGTGTCGAACCGGTCGACCTCACGGAACTCGATGCCCCGGCCGGCCAGCTCGGCCCCGGCGGACCGGACGGCCGGGTCGGCCACCACCAGGCCGACCGACCCGTCCTCGGCCAGGGCCTCGTCGAGCGCCTGGAGCCAGGCCTCCGGGGCCGCCTCCGGCGCGACGGCCCGGACCCGCAGCGACCCGGGGACGCTCCGGACGGAGCGGGCCGGGCGGATCTCGGGAGCGATCGCGGGCAGGAGGCGGTTGGCGAAGTCGAGCACCTCCTTGGGCGCCCGGAAGGCCCGTGGCAGCTGCTCGACCCGGATCGAGCGCTGACCGAGATGGCCGACGGCGTCCCCCCAGCGCTCGGCCGACCACGGCGTGGTCCGCTGGGCCAGGTCGCCGAGCAGCGTCGCCGACCCGAACCGGCACCGCCGCCCGATCGCCCGGAGCTGCATGGCCGACAGGTCCTGGGCCTCGTCGGCCACGACATGGCCGAAGGTGGTCGTCCCACCGACCACGTCGACGGCCTCGTCGACCAGGAACGCGTCGGTGACCGACCAGGCCGCCGCCTTGGCGCTCCGAGGTCGCTTCGCCCACAGGAGCAGCTCCTGCTCCTCGTCGGTGAGGATGCCGTCGGCCGCCTCGGCCAGGAATGGCCGCTCGGTGAGCAGCCGGAACACCAGCCGGACCGGCTCGACCACCGGCCAGGTGCGCTTCAGGAACTCCCGGACCTCGGGTCGGGCGCCGAGGCTGCGCTGGACCGCGGCCGGGTCGTCGAGCGCGCTCAGGCCCTCGGTGTGCTCGAGGTGGCGCAGGCAGCGCTCGACCAGCCAGTCCCGCAGGTGGTCCCGGCCGACCAGGTAGCGGAGGTCCCCGGTGACCAGCTCGTCCACGCGCTGGCGCAGCAGCTTGGCCGAGAGGCGGACCACCCGGTGCCCCCAGCGGACCTCGAGGGGCAGTGCGGGCGGCCGGACGTGCAGGAAGGCGGCCCGGCGCACGACCGCGGCCATGCGGCTGCCGGCCTTGACCGCCGCCGCCTCCGGGCTGTCGGTGCCGGTCACCCTGACCTCGGCGACCAGGTCCTCGATCGAGCGCTGAGCGACGTCGACCTCCCCGAGCCCGGGAAGCACGTCACGGATGAAGGCCAGGTAGGCGGGGCCCGGCCCCACCACCAGCACCCCGTCCCTGGCCAGCCGGTCCCGGTGCTCGTAGAGCAGGAACGCGGCCCGGTGCAGGCCGACCGCGGTCTTGCCGGTCCCGGGGCCGCCCTGGATGCAGATCGTGTCGACCAGCGGCGCCCGGATCAGGTCGTCCTGCTCGGGCTGGATGGTGGCGACGATGTCGCGCATCGGGCCGATCCGGGGCCGCTCGATCTCGGCCACGAGCACCCGGTCGGCGACCGCCAGCGCCTCCGCCTCGTCCAGCAGGTCGAGGAGCTCGTCCTGGATCGAGGTCAGGGTGCCACCCCGGTACCCGAAGCGGCGCCGGGCCCGTACCCCATAGCGGCGGGTCGGGCTGGCCCGGTAGAAGGGATGGGCGAGCCCGGCCCGCCAGTCGATCACCACCGGGTCGCCCTCGGCGTCGCTGACATGCCGGCGACCGACGTAGAACCGCGCATCCGGCGGGTCGGCACTGGCGTCGTAGTCCAGCCGCCCGAAGAACAGCCCGGTGCGCCCGTCGTCGGTCAGCGCGGCGACCCGCTGCCGCAGCCGCCACTCCACCGACTCCACCGCGTACGGGTCGGCCCCGGCCGCCCGTAGCGACCTGGTCCTCCGCCGCATCGCCGCCAGGCACCGCCGCGCGTAGTCCAGCATCTCCCGCTCGGCCACCAGCTCGTCGTCGGGCAAGGACTCCAGCGAGCTCACCACCCAGACCCCAACGCCAAGGTCACCGCGGCCCTCGCGGCAACAGCCCGCCATCCTCCACCGCCTCCGCCCACCCCGCAACGCATTTCCGCCCGAGGCCCTCGCTGGCCTCGACAGATGAGGCGAATACCCCATGACCTGGGGACCCGTCCTGTCTACCGTCGTCGGAGGCGAAGAAGGGAGACGGAGACGATGGACGACACGAGGATGCGGTCTCGGCGTCGAGCGATCTGGCTGGCATGGGGAGCGATCGGCGACGTGGTGGTGTTCAACCTCGGGTGGCTCCTCGCCGGCGCCTTGCAGGGCGGGAGCTACTCGGTGGCCAGCCACGACGTCAGCGACCTGGGAGCCCTGACCGCCCGGTTCCCGTGGGTGATGCTCACCGCCCAAGTCATCGCGGGAACGCTGATCATCGCCTTCGCGCTGTTCGCGCTCGGCCCCGCCCTCGCGGTGCCCGGCCGGGGTCCGGCGCTCGGCGCCTGGCTCCTGGCTCCTGGCGGCATCCCTCATCGGTCTCGACAACCTCTCCGACACCTTCTTCCGGCTCGACTGCCGCGCGGCCGACCAGGGCTGCACCGCCGCGGCCGCCGCCAGCTCCTGGCACGGCCAGGTGCACATCGCGGTTGGTCTGCTCAGCGCCATCGCCATGGTCGCGGCCCCATTCTTCCTCGCCGCCCGGATGCGTCAGGCGAATGGCTGGCGTGACCTGGCCCGGCCGACGTCCTGCGGGCGATGGCCGACCTGGTCGATCTGAAGTCGCCGTACCTGGCCGGCCACTCGCGGGGGGTGGCCAACCTCGCCGGCGAGGCCGCGCGCCTGTCGGGCCTGTCCGCTGACGAGGTGACCACGGTGCAACGTGCGGGTCTCCTCCACGACCTGGGCCGGCTCGGGGTGCCCAACACGGTGTGGGACAGGGCGGGCCCGCTCCCGCCGGCCGCGTTCGAGCGCGTCCGCCTGCACCCGTACCTGACCGATCGGATGCTGACC
>JASLIH010000304.1 GCA_030152105.1 Actinomycetes bacterium | reverse complement strand
CCGACTGGCCGCAGATCGTGGCCCTGTACGAGCTGCTGCGCCGGATCTCCGACAATCCGGTGGTGGCCCTGAACCACGCCGTGGCCGTGGCCATGGTCGACGGCCCGCACGCCGGGCTGGAGCTGCTCGGAGCCCTCCAGGCCGACGAGCGGATCGCCGGCGACCACCGGCTCCACGCGGTCCGTGCGCACCTGCTGGAGATGGCCGGTGATCGCGCCGGGGCCCGCGACGCCTACCAGGCGGCGGCCCGGTGCACGACCAACCTGCCGCAACAGCGCTACTTCCACACCCGAGCGCCCGCCTGACCGACGACCGGTAGGCGCGCCGGCCGAGCCACGCGGACCAGCCGGCTAACGAGGTTCCGGATGCGCGAAGGGGTCGAGGGCGGCGGCCAGGCGCCCGGACCGGGCCGCCCAGGCGGGCCCGTGGAGGCGGACCTCGATCTCGCGCCGGTCGTCGTCGCGGATGTGCAGGACCAGCTCCAGCCAGCTCTCGGGCAGGGCGGCGGCGACCCGGTCGGCCCACTCGACGAACACCACCGCGTCGGCCGAGAGCACGTCCTCCAGGCCGAGGTCCTCCAGCTCCTGGGGGCCGCTCAGCCGGTAGGCGTCGACGTGGTGGATGGGCGGGTCGCCGTCGTACTCGCGGACCAGCATGAAGGTCGGGGACAGCACCGGCCCGTCGGCCCCGAGGGCCTTGGCCGCCCCCTGGACCAGCCTGGTCTTGCCCGCCCCGAGGTCGCCGGCCAGCCCGACCACGTCGCCGGGGCCGAGCACGTCGGCCAGGGCCGCCCCGATCGCCCTGGTGGTCCTCTCGTCGGCCGACCACAGCCGCAGGGTGCCCACGGCTCAGAACAGCCCCAGCTGCTCGGTCGGCCGGTCGTCGTCCACCGGCGCCCGGGCGGCCAGCAGCTCGGCCAGGACCTTGAAGTCGCCCTCCATCGCCTCTAGCGGGCTCGGCCCGGCCGTGCGCCGGCCCTGGGCATGCAGGGCCGCCGCCGGGTGGAACGTCGGCAGCAGCACCCGCCCCTGGAACGGGTAGGTCTGGCCCCGCAGCCTGGTGATCCCGGTGGTCGTCTCCAGCAGCGTCTTGGCCGCGAAGTTGCCCAGGGTGACCACCACCTTGGGGTCGACCAGCCGGATCTGGGCGTCCAGCCAGGGCCGGCAGGCGGCGATCTCGTCCGGCTGCGGGTCGCGGTTCTGCGGCGGACGACTCTTCACCACGTTGCAGATGTAGACGTCCTCGCGGCGCAGGCCGATGCCCTCAAGGAGGCGGTTGAGGAGCTGGCCGGAGGGGCCGACGAAGGGGACGCCCTGGCGGTCCTCGTGGAAGCCGGGGGCCTCGCCGACGAACATCAGGTCGGCGTGCGGGTCGCCCTGGCCGAACACCACCTGGGTACGGCTCTGGTGCAGGCGGCAGCGGGTGCAGCCGGCGGCCTCGGCGGCGACCGCCTCCAGCTCGGAGGGCACCTCAGCAGTTCCCGCAGGCCCCGCCGCAGCAGCCACCAGCACTGGGGCCCATGACGGGCATGGCCGCGCCGTCGGTGCCCCGGACCGGGGCGGCGACCAGGCTCAGCAGCCGGTGGGCCTCGGTCCCGCAGTCCGGGCAGTGCTCGGCGTCGGCGCGACCGGCCGGCACCAGGGCCTCGAACTGCTCTCCGCAGTCCGTGCAGCGGTACTCGTACAGCGGCACGTCAATCTCCTCCTGCTCCGCGCCGAAGGTCGGAGGCGGCCGGGATGCCGGCGACCGAGCCGGCGGCCCGGACTCCGGCCCGGATGGCGGCGGCGAGCGCCTCCTCGGCCAAGAAGGCTACCAGGTCCATGGCCGCCGGGACCCTCGGCACGGACACCGCGAACACGGTGTCGCCGTCGTAGCTGGTGTGGACCGGGAAGATGGCCCTGGCCATGCCGTCGTGGGCCTGCACGGCGACCCGGTGGACCTCGCTCTTGGTCAGGGTGGCGTTGGTGGCGACCACGGCCAGGGTGGTGCTGCCGCCGGGCGGGACGGGCTCGGTCCGGACCTCGCCGTCGGCGGCGGCCGGGGGGACGGCCAGCCGTTCGCGCAGGACGGCCGCGGCCCCGCCCGGGGCCCGGGTCCCGGCGAGCACGGTCCCGTCCTCGGCGAGCACGTCGCCGCCGGCGTTGACCGCGACCAGGGCGCCGACCGTGACCGGCCCGGCCTCGACCACCGACCAGCCGAGGCCGCCCTTGGTCATGTGGTCGGGGCCGGCCGTCTTGCCCACGGTGGCGCCCATGCCGGCGCCGACGTTGCCCAGCGGCCCCTCGGCGGTGGAGGCGGCCAGGCACGCGGCCTCGCCCTCGGCCGGGCCGGGCCGGGCCTCCCAGTCGCCCACCATGAGGTCGAACAGCACGGCCGCGGGCACGATCGGGATCGGCCGGCCGAAGCGGCTGTAGCCGAGGCCGCGCCGCTCGCACCAGTCCACCACCCCCTGGGCCGCGGCCAGCCCGAACGCGCTCCCGCCGGTCAGCAGCAGCGCCGAGACGCTCTCGACGTGGGCCTGGGGCTGGAGCAGGTCGGTCTCGCGGGTGCCCGGCCCGCCCCCGCGCACGCTGGCCGCGGCCACGTTCCCGGGGGGCGGCACCACCACCGTGCAGCCGGTCAGGCCGATCGGGTCGGTCCAGTGCCCGACGGCCAGGTCCTCGATGCCAAGCGCCACCTCAGGACCCCTGGACCCGGCGGACGGGGGGGCGGCGGCGCTTCCTGGCCGCGCGCCCGGCCGCCTTGGCCGGGGCCAGCGCCTCGTCGGCCAGGGCGGCGATCTCGGCGTTGAGCACCTCGTGCTCCTCCAGGAAGGCGCAGTGGCCGGCGTCCTCAAGGATCAGCAGGCGCGAGCCGGGGATCTTGTCGGCCATGTGCCTGGCCGCGGCCGGCGGGGTCAGGCGGTCCTTGTCGCCGGTGGCGATCAGGGCGGGGACGTTCACCGCCGCCAGCGCATCCGAGAGGTCGAAGTCGATCAGGCTCGGGAAGACCTTGGCCCAGACCTCGACGTCGGTGCCGGCCAGGGTCTGGTCGATGAACGCGACCTGGCTCGGCGAGGGGTTCGACCCGAAGCCGAACAGCCGCGTGCCCAGGTAGCCGAGGTCGCTACCGCGGCGGCGGAGCTGGTTGGCCCGGACCGGGTCCTGGCCCATGAAGCGGAAGGCGCCGGTGATCAGGGTCCGCTGCGCCCAGGCCGACCCCCAGGCACTGACCGCGGCGGTCATGCCCCGGACGGTGTCGACGTAGGTGGAGCCGACCAGGACCAGCCCGGCCACCCGGCCGCCCAGCTCCCCGGGGAACTGCTCGGCGAACTGGAGGCTGGCGATCCCGCCCATCGAGTGGGCGACCACCACCACCCGGTCCTCGCCGGTCCAGTCGAGCACCGCCTTGAGGTCGCCGGCCAGGGCCTGGAGCGAGTAGTCGTGCTTGCGGGGCCGTCCGGAGCGGCCGTGGCCGCGCTGGTCGTAGAACACGCAGCGGAAGCGCTCAGGCAGGTCGCGGCGCTGGTAGTGCCAGGAGTCCTGGGTCAGCGAGAACCCGTGGGCGAACACCAGACACGGGCCCTGGCCCAGCTCCTCGACATGCAGCCTGGTCCCGTCGTGGCTGGTCAGCTTGGTCGCTGCGCCCCGGATCCCCCCGAACGGCTCCCCCGCCTCCGGGTCCTCCCGCCGCCGCTCCCGCCCGACCAGCGCCCGCTCCAGCGCCACTCCGGCCCCAACCCCGAGCAGCAACCCCCCAGCCAGCAGCCCAACCCCCCGCACGGTCAACGGCGGGGTCTGGCCCTTCCCGTTCCGGCCCCCGCCCTTCCCGCGCGCCCCGGAGCCCTTGGGCGGGACCGGGTTCCGCCCCCGCCCAGCCCGCTCCAGGGCGGTTCGCCCGGCCCTGTGGACAGCCGCCGGCACCCCACTTCCCCGTGCGCTACGCTCCCCCTCCGGGGGGCCGAGCACCCGGCCGGGTCGTTGCCGGCCGCCCGTGGTCTTCCTCTTGGAGGGGTTGTTCGCCACTACCCGACTGCCTCCTGGACTGTGCCCCGGCGGCTGGTGGGGCGGCCGGCGCCGTGGTGGACCCGGGGGAGGCGGGGCGACAGGCCGCAGGTGATCTCGTAGTCGATCGTGCCAAGGGCGGCCGACCACTCGCCGACGCCCGGCTCACCCTTGGCCGGGTCGCCGAGGAGGGTGGCCACCTGGCCGACCTCGATGTCTTCTGTGCCCACGTCCACCATCACCTGGTCCATGGTCACGGTACCGATCTGGGGCAGGTCGTGCCCGCCGACCCGGGCCCGGATCCGGCCCGAGAGGCCACGGCGCAGGCCGTCGGCGTACCCGACCGGGAGGGTGGCGACCCGGGTCCGGGTCGGGGCCTGCCAGCGGTGGCCGTAGGAGACCCGCTCCCCGGCCTCGACGGTGCGGACGGCCGACACCGCCGCCCGCAGGGCCAGGGCGGGCCGGAGGCGCGCTGTGACCTGGCCGGCCAGCTCCTCGCTGGGGGCCAGCCCGTAGACCTCGATGCCCGTCCTGACCAGGTCGAAGCGGGCGTCGGCGCGCACGGTGGCCCCGGCGCTGTTGGCCAGGTGGCGCCAGCGGGGCTCCAGCCCGGCGGCGCCCGCGGCGGCCAGGGCGTCCCGGAACCGGGCCAGCTGGGCGTCGGTGGTGGGCGTCTTGGCCGCCTCGTCGGCGACCGCGAAGTGGCTCCAGAGGCCCTCGACCGCCAGCCCCGGCTCGGCCATGGCCGCGGCGGCCAGCCCTGGCAGCTCGGCCGGGTCGCAGCCCTGGCGGTGCATGCCGGTGTCGACCTTGAGGTGGGCGACCACCGGCCGGCCGGCCCGCCGCCCGGCCGTTCCGAAGGCGGCCACGCCCTCGCGGGTGCAGAGGGTGACGGCGATCTGGTCGGCCGCGCAGGCGTCGGCGGCGGCCGGGTGTGGCTCGGCCAGCACCAGCACCGGAGCGGAGATCCCGGCCCGGCGCAGCTCCTGGGCCTCCTCGACCAGCGCCACCCCGAGCCAGGCGGCCCCGGCCCGGACCGCCGCCCGCGCCACTGGCACCGCCCCGTGCCCGTAGGCGTCCGCCTTGACCACGGCCAGCAGCCGGGCCGGGGCCACCTCGGCGACCAGCGTGCGCACGTTCCCGGCGATCGCCTCCAGGTCGACCTCGACCCACGCCGGCCGCAGCCCCGGCCACGGCGCCCGGTTCACCGCCCGACTCACCGGGGCACCCCCTCGGGGTTCCCCGGACCCCTCCCGACTCACCGGGGCACCCCCTCGGGGTTCCCCGGACCCCTCCGGAGGAGCTCCCGGAACCCCGCCGGCAGGTGCCTGGCGACGTCGCCGGCGGCCACCGACACCGGGCCCAGGTCGGCCACGGCGTTGGCGGCGGCCCGGCCGTGGACCCACGCGCCGAGGCGGCCGGCGTCGAACGGGTCGAGCCCCTGGGCGAGCAGCGACCCGGTCAGGCCGGTCAGCACGTCCCCGGTGCCGCCCGAGGCCAGGGCCGGCACCCCGGTCGGGTTGACGGCCAGCCGCCCGCCGGGGTCGGCGATCACCGTGTAGTTGCCCTTGAGCAGCACCGTCGCCCCCCAGGCTCGGGCCCGGCCGGCGGCCTGGTCCAGCCGGGTGCCCTCGGCGTCGGGGGCGAGCCGGGCGAACTCGCCGGCGTGCGGGGTCAGCAGGGTCGGCCCCCGCCGCTCGGCCAGCGGCCCGCCGGTGCCGAGCGCGAACAGGGCGTCGGCGTCGACCACGGCCGGTCCTTCGTAGGCGGCCAGCAGCCCCCGGACCACCTTCTGGGTGCCGTCGGCCCGGCCCAGCCCCGGCCCGACCCCGATGGCGGTCGCCTCCCCGAGCCAGCGGCGGCAGGCGTCGTCGGCGTTGCGGGCCAGGCCGCCGCCCGACTCGGGCAGGGCGACGGTGAGGGCCTCGGGCACGGCCGCCCCGACCCGGTCGGCCACCGAGGCGGGCACGGCCAGGACCAGCAGCCCGGTCCCGGCGCGCCGGGCGGCCAGGCCCATCAGGGTCGGCGCCCCGCCCATGCCCGGGCTCCCCCCGACCAGCAGCAGCACCCCGCGTGAGCGCTTGTGCTGCTCGGCCCGGGGCACGGGGACCAGGCCGGCCAGGTCGCCGGCCTCGCTCACCCCCCAGCGGCCGGGCGGCAGGGGCAGGCCGATGTCGGCCACCTCCAGCCGCCCGACGTGCTCGCTGCCCGGGGGCAGGACGTGGCCGGGCTTGACCGCCTGGAAGGTCACGGTGACGGTGGCCCTGACGGCCTCGCCGGCGACCTCGCCGGTGGCCCCGTCCACCCCCGAGGGGATGTCGACGGCGACCACCGGGGCCTCGGCCGTCTCGGAGGCCGTGATCGCCTCGGCCACCGCGCCCCTGGGGGCGCCGCTCGACCCGGTGCCGAGCAGCCCGTCCAGCACCAGGTCGGCCCCGGCCAGCAGCCGGCCGGCCAGGTCGGGGGTGAACGGCCGGACCCGCGCGCCGGCCCGCCGGACCAGGGCGACACAGCGCCGCCCCTGGTCGTCCAGGTCGTCCGGGTCGCCGGTGACCAGCGCCTCGGCCCCGGCGCCGCGACTGGCCAGCCGGGCCAGGGCCTCCAGGGCGTCGCCGCCGTTGTGGCCCTTGCCGGCCAGGGCGACCACCCGCCGACCGGCCACCGTGCCCAGCTCTCGGGCGGCCGCGCGGGCGACCGCCGCCCCGGCCCGTCCCATCAGCACCTCGACCGGGGTCCCGCCCTCCTGGGAGGCCTTGTCGGCCGCCTGCACCGCGGCCACCGTCGCCAGCGGTCTCACCGGGGCACCCCTCGAGGGGTCCCCGGACCTCTTCGGTTCACCGTCCCGCCCCCCGACCCCGCCCCGTCACGACCCGCCGGCACCGGCGTCGCGCTGGCGGTCCAGGCGGCGGCGGACCCAGGGAGGCGGGCCGGGCGGGCGGCGCGGGTAGTCGTCCGGGCCTTCGACGAGCACGTTGGCGTAGGCGGTGTCCTTGGTGTCGGACAGGGTGAGGTGCCAGCGCAAGGCGCCAAGCAGGTGGGCCCAGTCGGCCAGCTCACCGGTGAGCTTGATCGTGGGGGCGCCCGAGGGCAGGTTGGTGACCTCGATCTCGGTGTAGGCGAACCCCGAGAACCCGACCCCGAGCGCCTTGGAGGTCGCCTCCTTGGCCGCCCACCGCTTGGCCAGGTAGGCGACCTCGCCGACGCCGCGGCGGGCGGCCGCCTCCAGCTCGGCCTTGGTGAAGACGCGCTCGCGGAAGCGGGGGTGGCGCTCAAGGGCACGGCGGATGCGGTCGACCTCGATGGCGTCGATCCCGATCCCGACGATCATCGAACGCCGAACTTGGCCCTGGTCGCCGGCCGGGTCAGCAGGAAGATGATGAGCGCGTCGATCAGCAGCCCCAGCAGGTTGCCGCCGACCAGGGCGAGCAGGGCCGACACGCCGACCACCACGAGCGCCAGGTACCAGCCCCACTGGCGGCCCTGGAGCAGCCCCACCCCGGCGGCGATCAGCCCGGCGGCCAGCAGCAGCGGGATGAGCAGGAGGCCGTTCCCGTTGACCAGGGCCGACAGCAGCGGGAAGCCGACGAAGGCGGCGTCGATGAACAGGAAGATGGCGACAATGCTGACCGCCTGGTCTGGATCGATGTCGTAGGCCATCGCGCTACTCCACCGTCACGCTCTTGGCCAGGTTGCGGGGCTTGTCGATCGGGCACCCGCGAGCAACGGCCACATGGTAGGAGAGGAGCTGGAGGGGGATCAGGCAGACCAGCGGGGAGAGCAGCTGGGCGGTCGCCGGCACCCGCAGCACGTGGGTGGCGTGGGCCGCGACCTCGCGGTCGCCGTCCTCGGCGATGGCGATGATGGCCGCCCCTCTGGCCGCCACCTCCTGGATGTTGGTCAGCATCTTGGCGTAGACGTGGCTGGAGGGGTGGACCACCACCACCGGGGTGCCGTCCTCGATCAGCGCGATCGGCCCGTGCTTGAGCTCGGCCGCCGGGTACCCCTCGGCGTGGAGGTAGGAGATCTCCTTGAGCTTGAGCGCCCCCTCCAGGGCCATCGGGTAGCCGACATGGCGGCCCAGGAACAGCCAGTCGCGGGCGTCCTTGTAGGCCTCGGCCACCTTGCGGACCTGGTCGCTGCGCTCCAGGCAGAGCCCGACCTTGTCCGGGACCTGCTCCAGCTCGCGGACCACCGAGGCCACCTCGTCGGTGAACATCGTCCCCCGCACCTGGGCCAGGTAGAGGGCGACCAGGTACATGGCGGCCAGCTGGGTGGCGAACGTCTTGGTCGCGGCCACGCACACCTCGGGCCCGGCCCTGGTGTAGAGGACCGCGTCCGACTCCCGCGGGATCGACGCCCCGACGGTGTTGCAGACGGTCAGCACCCGGGCCCGCTGCCGGCGGGCGTAGCGGACCGCCCCCAGGGTGTCGGCGGTCTCCCCCGACTGGGAGATGGCGATGACCAGGGTGTTGCGGTCCAGCACGGGGTCGCGGTAGCGGAACTCGCTGGCGATCTCGATCTCCACCGGCAGCCGGGTCCAGTGCTCGATGGCGTACTTGGCCACCAGCCCCGAGTGGTAGGCGGTGCCGCAGGCGACCACGAACACCTTGTCGACCTCGCGGAGCTCGTCCTCGCTCATGCGCAGCTCGTCGAGCAGCAGCCGCCCGGCCGGGTCGGTCCGCCCCTCGAGGGTCTGCTTGATGGCCAGCGGCTGCTCGTGCATCTCCTTGAGCATGAAGTGCTCGTAGCCGCCCTTCTCGGCCGCCGACAGGTCCCAGTCGACGTGGTGCTCGTACGGCACCACCGGGTTCCCGTCCAGGTCGGTCACGTCCAGCAGCTCGGGGGTCACGACCACCACCTGGTCGTCCTCCAGGATCACCCCGTCCTTGGTGTGGTCGAGGAAGGCGGCGAAGTCGCTGGCCACGAAGTTCTCCCCGTCGGCCTTCCCCGCCACCAGGGGCAGGTCCCGCTTGGCGCCGACCACCATCCCCGGGTCGCCCTGGTGGAGCACGGCCAGCGCGAACGACCCCTCGAGCCGCTTCAGCGCCGTGCGCACCGCGTCCGGGAACGCCAGCCCCTGGGCCAGGGCGGACTCGACCAGGTGGGCGACACACTCGGTGTCGGTCTGGGAGGCGAACCGGTGGCCCTCGGCCTCCAGCTGGGCCCGCAGGGTGAAGAAGTTCTCGATGATCCCGTTGTGGATCACCGCCACCCGTCCCGAGCAGTCCAGATGGGGGTGGGCGTTGCGGTCGGTCGGCTGCCCGTGGGTCGCCCACCGGGTATGCCCGATCCCGCTCAGTCCCGGCAGGGCGTTGTCACTGCCGAGGGCCTGCTCGAGCGCCTCCAGCTTCCCGGCCTTGCGGACAACCTGGAGCTCTCCCCCGTCAAGCACCGCCACCCCGGCCGAGTCGTACCCCCGGTACTCGAGCCGCCGCAGCCCCTCGAGCAGGATCGGAAGCGCCTGCTGGTTCCCGGCGTACCCGACGATCCCACACACGCGAAGGCTCCTCTCGGCCGCGCAGTCTGGTTCCCGACACCGATGGTGTCAGTCGAGAGGGTACAGGGAACCGCCCGCCCGCTCACCCGGTCGGCTTGGGGTGGCCGTCGACCCGCACCCGCTCCCTGGCCGGGTTGCCGGCGACCCGGTTCTCGGTCAGGAACGGCCGGGCGCTCCCCTTGAACGCGACCGAGAAGGCGGCCTTGCGGTTGGCGCGGATGGTGTTGCCCCGGACCAGGCCGACCCGCGATCCGGCGAGGTGGACGCCGTCCAGGACGTTGGCCTCGATGCTGTTGTCCATCACGGCGGTGCCGCGGGCGTCGCTGGAGAGCCAGACGCCCATCTCGTTGTCGAGCAGGCGGTTGGCCGGGCCGATCTCGGCCGAGCCCCTGGCGATGAAGACCCCGGCCCGCTGGTTGAAGTCGATCAGGTTCCTGGTGGCGGTGACCTGGGTGGCGCCGCTGGAGACGCGGAGGCCGTCGAGGCGGTTGGCGGTGAGGCGGTTGGCCTCGGCGACGACCGAGCGGGCGCGGCCGCGGACGTGGAGGCCGATGTCGTTGCCGGCAGGCGGACCCTTGGCGCCCTCCACCCAGACGAGGATGTTGGCGTCCGAGAGCTCCAGCGACTGCAGCGTCACGTGGTCGTGCAGGACCTGGACCAGCCGGCCCTGGCCGCGGCCACGGGGCCCGACCAGGTGGGCGCCCGGCCGCCCGACGATCCGGATGGGCGCGCCCGGGCGCCCGGGACGGACCGTGCGCACCTCCTCGGCGTGGTCGCCCGGGCCGACCAGGACGGTGTCGCCGGCCACGGCCGCCGCCAGCGCCTGCCCAATGCGGGGAGCAGAGAACCCCATCGGCGGGCCGGGCCCGGAGTTGAGGAGCGGGTGGAGCGGCGACCGCGAGGGGCTCAGCCCAGCTCGGCGGCGACCACGGCGGCCAGGCGGTCGGCGGTGGTCCGGGCCGCCTCCTCGGTCTCGGCCTCGACCATGACCCTGACCAGAGCCTCGGTCCCCGAGGGGCGGACCAGCACCCGGCCGGTGTCCCCCAGCCGGCCCTCCTCGTCCGCGACGGCGTGCCACACCGCCGCCGCCCCGTCCAGGGCGTTGCGGTCGGCCACCCGGACGTTCACCAGGACCTGGGGCAGGCGGCGCATCACCTTCGCCAGCTCCGAGAGGGGGCGGCCGGCCCGGGCGACCACGCCGAGCAGCCGCAGGCCGGTCAGCAGGCCGTCGCCGGTGGTGGCCCGGTCGAGGAAGATCAGGTGGCCCGACTGCTCCCCGCCCAGGTGGTGGCCGCCGGCCAGCATCGCCTCGAGCACGTAGCGGTCGCCCACCGCGGTCTGCTGGACCGCGATCCCGTGGTGGGCCATCGCCTGGCGGAAGCCGAGGTTGGTCATCACCGTGGTGACCACGGTGTTGGTGGGCAGGCCGCCGCGGTCCCGGGCGTCGAGGGCGGTGATGGCCAGGATCACGTCGCCGTCGACCAGGGCCCCGTGCTCGTCGACGGCCAGCAGGCGGTCAGCGTCGCCGTCGTGGGCCAGGCCGACCGCCGCCCCGCTGCGGGCCAGGGCGGCCTGGACGTGCTCGGGGTGGGTCGAGCCGACCCCGGCGTTGATGTTGTGGCCGTCGGGCTCGGCGGCCACGGCGATGACCTTGGCCCCGGCCCGGCGGTAGGCCTCGGGGGCGATCTGGGCGGCGGCGCCGTTGGCGCAGTCGACCACCACCTCGAGGCCGTCCAGGTCGGGGATGCCCTCCAGCAGGTGGGCCAGGTAGGCCTCGACGGCGTCGTCGGCGGTCGGGCGCAGCCCGCCCACCTCGGCCCCGACCGGCCGGGGCGCCCCGTGGTCGGGGATGGCCACGGCGGCCTCGATGCGCTCCTCCAGGGCGTCGGGGAACTTGAAGCCCTCGGGCCCGAAGAACTTGATGCCGTTGTCGGGCATGGCGTTGTGGGAGGCGGAGATCACCGCCCCGGCGGCGGCGCCGTAGTGGCGGGTCAGGAAGGCGACCGCCGGGGTCGGCACCACCCCGGCGGCGAGCACGTCCCCGCCGGCGCTGAGGATGCCGGCGACCAGGGCGCTCTCCAGCAGGATGCCCGAGGCCCGCGGGTCGCGGCCGACGACCACGGCCGGACGCGACGCCCCCGAAGAGGCCTGGGCGCGGAGCACCCCGACCGCGGCCCGGCCGAGGGCAAGGGCAAGCTCGGGGGTGAGGTCGGCGTTGGCCAGACCACGAACCCCGTCGGTCCCGAACAACGTTGCCACCGGCAGGCTCCGGTGGGCAGTCAGCGCTTGGAGTACTGGGGAGCCTTGCGGGCCTTCTTCAGCCCGTACTTCTTGCGCTCCACCTCACGGGCGTCCCGGGTCAGGAAGCCACGCTTCTTCAGCTCGGGCCGCAGCTCGACGTCCAGGTCGACCAGGGCCCGGGAGATGGCGTGGCGCAGGGCGCCCGCCTGGCCGGAGACCCCGCCACCGTCGAGGTTGGCGAGCACGTCGTAGCGCTCGAGGGTGTCGGTGACCCGCAGGGGCTCGGTGACGAGCCGGCGGTGGGCCGGGTTGGGGAAGTAGTCCTCGAGCGGACGGCCGTTGAGCTTGAACGTGCCCGTCCCCTCGATCAGCCGTACCCGGCAGACGGCCTCCTTGCGGCGGCCGGTGCCCCGGGCCAGCTGTGCTGGAGCAGCCAACGAGGTGTCCTCCTATCCTTCCTGCTTGACGGTCGCCGTCACGTCCAGCGGCACCGGCATCTGCGCGGCGTGCGGGTGCGTCGGGCCGTCATAGACCTTGAGCTTGGAGAGCATCTGCCGCCCGAGCCGGTTGCGCGGCAGCATCCCGCGGACGGCCTTCTCGACCGCGCGGGAGGGCCGCTCGGCGAGCAGCACGGTGTACGGGGTTTCCTTGAGACCGCCCGGGTAGCCGGAGTGGCGGTAGGCGACCTTCTGCTCGCGCTTGCGCCCGGTCAGCCGGACCTTGGCCGCGTTGATGATGATCACGTGGTCGCCGGTGTCGACATGGGGCGCGTAGATCGGCTTGTGCTTGCCGCGCAGGACGCGGGCCACCTGGGCGGCCAGCCGGCCGAGGACCTGGCCGTCGGCGTCGACGACGTACCAGTCGCGGGTCAGGTCCCGCGCTCGCGGCGAGAACGTTCGGCTTGCTGGCAAAGGCATGCAGGCAACTCCGTTACGATTCGGAAAAGTGTGGCGCCGGGCACATCCTGCCTGCCGCAGCGTCGAGTGAACCGACTGACAAGGCTAGCGGTGACCAGGCCCTTTGGTCAACTACGACCCGGGAGGAGCGAGAACCGCCGGGCTTCGCCAAGCTGGGCCGGCTCCCGGGCTGGCCGGCCTCAGACGGGGGCGAGGACCCGCCAGGCGGCCGGCAGGACGGTGACCGACCCGGGGGTCGGGGCCGGCTCGCCGTCCAGGCGGCAGGGCATGTCGGTCACGACGGTGGCCGAGGGGCCGCGCAGACGGGGCAGGTCGCCGGGGAGGCGCCGGTCCATGGCCAGATGGCGGGCCAGCCGGGCCTTGGAGACCGAGGCCGGGACGACCAGCACGTCGAGCAGGCCATCCCCGACGTCGGCGTCGGGGAGCAGCCAGCGCCCGCCGCCGAAGGACCCGCCGTTGCCCACGACCACCGACAGGGCCTCGCCCTCGACGACGCGGCCGTCGACCTCGACCCGGGCCGGCCAGGTCGGCGGGTTGATGCCGGCGCGGATCCCGCCGGCCACGTAGGCGGCCGGCCCGAGGGCCTTCTTGACCCGGCGTGACAGCACGTCGGTGGCGGCGGCCGCGAACCCGGCGTTGATGCCGTTGGCGGCCCGCCGGGGGCCGCAGTCGAGCAGGTCGAGGGCACGAGGGCGAGCCCCGTCCAGCTCGGTGGCTGCGGCCACCGGGTCGGGCGGCAGGCCGATAGCCCGGGCCAGGTCGTTGCCGGTGCCGGCGGGCAGCAGGGCGACCAGCGGCCCGTCGCCCCCGAGCGGAAGGCCGTTGGCGACCTCGTGGACGGTGCCGTCACCGCCGAACACCACCAGCACGTCGACCTCGGGGGCGAGCTCGGCGGCCAGGGTCTCGGCGTCGCCGGGGTCGGCGGCCGGGTACACCGGCACCCGCCCGAGCCGGCCACGCAGCAGCCCGAGGGCCTCCGGGAGGCGCTCCCAGGCCGACGACCCGACGTGGGCGACACAGGCGGTGGGCATCTCGTTAGCACCCTACATCGGCCGGTCGAGGTTTACCGGTGGCCGCCACGGTGGCAACAACCGGGCAAGGGAGGCGAGCAGGCGAGGAGGGGCCGGTGCGGGTCGAGATCGGGACCGGGGAGCGGCCGAGCCCGGACTACGAGGTGCACACCGACGTGCTCCCCCTCCCCGGGATCCAGGTCGTGTGCCACCTGGACCGGCTGCCGTTCGCCGACCAGAGCGTCACCGCCCTGCGGGCCAACCACGTGCTCGAGCACCAGAGCTTCCAGCTGGTCGAGCCGACCCTGCGCGAGTGGGCCAGGGTGCTGGTGCCGGGAGCCAGTGTCGACATCGGGGTCCCGGACGCCCGCTACATCGTGACCCAGTGGGTCGAGGGCAGCTACTCGACCCTCGAGGCGAACTACTGGCTGCTGGGCGGGCACATGGACCGCCCCGCCCACAAGGGCACCGACGAACGCGGCGTCCCCCGCTGGATCTGGAACGCCCATCACGCCATGTTCGACGACGCCTGGCTGAGCCAGCTCCTGGCCGCCAGCGGGTTCACCGACATCGACATCTCCTGCTACGACGTCCGGAACCTCCGCTGCTACTGCCGGAGGGAGGGGTAGGCGACCGACTCGAGAACGAGGCCGTGCGCGGGGGCGATGTTACCGGCCCGGGAGCGGTCGGCCGCGGCCAGCACGGCGACCGTGCTCGCCGGGTCGCGCCGGCCGTCGCCGACGAGGAGCAGATGGCCGACAATGCCCCGAACCATCTGCCAGCAGAAGGCGTCGGCGACCAGCCGAACCTCGACCAGCCTGCGGACCCGGCGAATCCCGAGCGAGCGAAGCCGCCGCGTGGTCGTCGCCCCCGCCCGACTCCGGCAGAACGCGGCGAAGTCGTGCTCCCCGATGAGCGGCCCGGCCGCCTCCCGCATACGGGCCAGGTCGAGTGCCCGCGGCCAGGCGAGCACGAACCCACGAAGCAGGGGGTCAGGCGCACTCGAGTCGTCAACCCGGTACACATAGGTCCGCCGCCGCGCCGAGTGCCGAGCGTCAAACCCCGGCGGCGCCCACGCCACCTCACGAACCACGATCTCCGGCCCAAGCCGCCCGTTCAGTGCCCGCCGCACCCGTTCGGGATCAAGCCGCGCCGGCACATCGGCATGCACCACCTGCCCCCAGGCATGCACTCCAGTATCAGTCCGCCCCGCCCCCACCGTCACCACCGACCGCTTCGCCACCCGCTCCAGCGCAGCCTCCAGCTCACCCTGCACCGTCCGCCGGTCCCGCTGCCGGGCAAACCCCGAAAACAGCCCCCCGTCATAGGCGACAACCAACCGCAGCCGCCGCACCCCCCCATCAGGACCGGAAGCCTGCGGGCCAGGGGTTCGCGGAGCAGGGGGTTGTGGAGCAGGGGGTTGCGGGCCAGGGGGCTGTGGAAACTCGCCGTCGCCCCCCCGGCCACGTCGGCTACCCTCCCGACCGGGGCTCTCGACAGCAGATGGGTCGGGGGGCTCGACGCTGCGTCCGCCAGGGCCGGGAGGGTCGGGCGCGATTCCGGAGAGGACCGGGTGGTGGGGCGCCGACCGCTTGGGTTGGTGGTCGGCGCCCATGGGACCTACTTGCGGTCCTGGTCCTCGTCGTCGGTGGTCTCGGCGGTGTCGTCGTCGGCCTGGGCGGAGGCTGGCTCGGACTCGTCGACCCCGGACTCGGTGACTCCGGGCTCGATGGCGGTGTCGGCCTCGCCGGTCGGGGACTCCTCGGTCTCCGCTTCGACGGGTCCGTCCTCCGCGACCTCGTCGTCGTCGGCCTCGTCCTCGGCCTCGTCGTCGCCGGCGGCGGTGGCGCCGGCTTCGATCTCGGCGTCGGTGGGAACGGCCGGGCGGTCCTCGTCGAGGTCCTCGGCGTCGTCGTCAAGGTCCTCGCCGGCCAGGGCCGCTTCGGCCTCGACCGGGGAGGTGCCGCGGCGGCGGAGGGCGGCGCGGCGCTCGGCCCGGTTGGCGCCCTCGGGGGCGGCCTCGGAGCGGGCGCCGCGGCGGCCGAAGCGGCGGCGGCGACGGCCGCCGTCTTCGGTGTCGGCGGCCGACCGCTCGCCCTCGCCCTGCTCGACCAGCTCGATCAGGACCATGGGGGCGCCGTCGCCCGGGCGGGGGCCGAGCTTGAGGATGCGGGTGTAGCCGCCCTGGCGGTCGGCGAACCGTGGGGCGATCTCGGCGAACAGGGTGTGCACGACCGCCTTGTCGCGGACCACGGTCAGGACCTGGCGGCGGCTGGCCACGTCGCCGCGCTTGGCGAAGGTGATCAGCCGCTCGGCCTGGGGCCGTAGGCGCTTGGCCTTGGCCTCGGTGGTGCGGATGCGGCCCTCGGAGAACAGGGCCCGGGCCAGGTTGGAGATGATCAGCTTCTCGTGGGCCGGTCCCCCGCCCAGGCGAGGCCCCTTGGTCGGGGTCGGCATACGGTTATTCCTCCCTCAGCGAAAGGCCGAGCTCCTGGAGCTTCTCGCGGACCTCGTCGATCGACTTGGCGCCGAAGTTGCGGATGTCGAGCAGGTCGGCCTCGGACTTGGTGACCAGCTCGCCGACCGTGGTGATGCCCTCGCGC